>JBDTKD010000166.1:0-6752 GCA_039935515.1 Bradyrhizobium sp. | reverse complement strand
AGAAGGCCGCGCTGCACCGCGTAACCGATAACAAACATAACCACCGCGGTAATCGGCAATCCCAAAAACGGATCGACATCCGCGTAAGTGTAGAGATACCAGGACACGTACGCACCGAGCATGATGAATGCGCCGTGCGCCAGATTGACGATATTCAATACGCCCCAAACCAGGGCGAGACCGAGCGCCATCACAGCGTACAATCCGCCCAAAAGAATTCCGTTGATCAGGATTTGCGCAAGAAGATCCACATCGCACTCTTTTCCGGATCAGCAGATGGTTCGTGAACCGTCTAACGCGCGTTCCAGGCCGGCATCGGATATTTCGGTTCCGCGATCAGGCCGTTGGCGCCGTAGATTGCGGTCAACTTGTCTCCCTGCACCTGGATGACGGTCTGGGGCAGGTTGATTTGACCGTTGTCGTTGAACGCAATCGAGCCATAAAGACTGTCGAACTTCACTTTCGCGAGCGCGTCTCGTACCTTCGCCGGATCGATCGAGCCTGCGTTTTCCACGGCTTGCGCCAACGCTTCGACATCGGCGACACCGGAAGCAGCATGATAGTCGGGATCGTAGCCAAATTTAGCCTTGTAGGCCACAGCGAACTGCGCAGCGTCGCCGAACCAGCGATCCTTGAGTTTTGCGGATGGCAGCCAGGCCGTCATGCCGAAAGCGTAATCGGCGTCCTTGCCCAAGGCCTTACGGAAATCCTCGCTGGGGACGCCCACCGTGAAAGAATACATCTTCGGCGCGACCGCAAGGCTCTTGGCCTGTCGCACGAAATTCAATATCTCGGTCTCGTGGCCGGCCACCAGCACCGCATCAACGTTCTTGCTTCTGATCTGCGAGAGCAGCGAATTGAAATCCGTAGCGTTGGTGCTGTAACGTTCGTCCATCGCCAATGTGAGGCCCGCCTGCTTGAGTTTGGGCCGCGTGCCGTCCGCCACCGAAACGTCGAAGGCGTCGTCAGCATAAAGCAGCGCCACAGATTTGGGGACCGGACTGAGCCCCTTCAACATGTCTATCGTCGAGCCAAAATAATTGCTCGCCGGCGCCAGCGTTCCAAAGATATATTTGAACTTGCGCGCGAATATCTGGTCGGAGGCACCGCCTCCCTGGACCATCGGAATCTTGTATTTTTCCGACACCGCCGAATCCGCCAGCGCAAAATTACTTGCGAATGGTCCCAGCAGAAAATCGACTTTGTCCTCGGATACCAGTTGGGTGTACTGGCGCACGCTCAAGTTGACGTCGGACTGATTGTCGTAAAGCTTGAGCGAAAGCTTGTGCGTTTCGTTGCCGGCCTTGATGCCTCCCGAGGCATTGATCTTGTCGATCGCGAACTGGTAGGCGTCGCGATAATAGCGGCCGGTATTGGCAACCGGCCCTGTCAACTGTACGGACGCCCCCAGCACAATATCCTTGGCAAAAGCTCCATTGGAAGGCATCGCAAATGCAGCGGCTACCAACAGAACGGCTGACAGGTTGTGAATTTTCAACATGGCTTTATCCTTTACAATGGGCTTGTGCTTTTTCGGATGGGGGTAACGTTGTTCGCTACATGCTCGGATTTGACGGCGACAAGCACGCTGCACGGCGCATGATGGAGGATGGACGCACTTACCGAGCCATTCAACCAGCGTGCAAGCGCACCCTGATCCCGATGACCAACGACGATCAAATCGGCGTTCATCTCTCTTGCTGACAGAACTATTTGCTCGGCAGGATTGCCGTATCTAACATCGTTCGTTGCCGCACATCCGACGCTCTGCAGCCCTCTTACGCCCGCGTCGAGAACCGACTGCACAACAAAGCGCTGATTGTCGGGAACAAAGGACATCCCTTCGACGGCAAGCATGTTCTCGGAAGGGTCTATGATCGCGAGCAGGCGGACCGTCGCACCAGACATGCACGCCAAATTCCTGACCTGAGCCAGAGCTTCGCGGCCATCCGGAGAGCCGTCATAAGCCAGGAGAATTTTTTGGTACATGGTCAGATCTCCGTTCGCAAGAGGAGTTCCGCGTTGTTCGCCGGTGCCTGGTTTGCTCAACGAAACTCGTGCGCTGATTGTGGTCGATTGCCGCTTCGGGGCATCGACCTCCGCTCCATCCTGCTCCGATCCAAGATGCCGGCGTCTATTTGGGTTCAATACTGTTTTCGGCGGATCGGTACACGAACGGGTATGAGAGATGTCGGTGCACCGCCGCCATGAGTTCGATCCCAAAGAGATTGAGGCGATGACCCGTCCTGACCAAAAACATTTGAACTGAGCACGCGGAAGAGAGATTTGACCGGGCTTTCGATCTCGCGCCGATCGCCAACCGGCTGTTTCTTTCGTCGGAAATACCATCGCTTGTTCATAATTGTCCTCCTTGGACATGCATATGTCGGTTTCGAATGATCGCGTGGCCGCCGCAGGTGCTTTGCGACGAGAACAGGGTGTCCGACATCTCTCAGGCAAAGCTATGCCGTCTACTAATTTTGACAAACGAATAATATTGCGTCTTGATATCGATATGATGAATATCAAGGGGCGCCTCGATGGACACCGAACTAGCCAGGACCTTCCTCACCGTGGTTACGGCGGGAAATTTCATTAGCGCCGCAGATCGGCTTCACGTCAGCCAGTCGACGGTCAGCACGCGCATTCATACGCTCGAAGACCAACTCGGCTGCACGCTGTTTGTCCGCAACAAGGCCGGCACAACGCTGACATCGGCCGGCCGACAATTTCAGCGCCACGCCGCTACGCTCGTCCGAACCATCGAACAGGCGCGGCATGACATCGGAATTCCCGAGGGCTTCAGCGGAACGCTGGTTGTCGGCGGCCGCATTGGCCTGTGGGAAGAGTACTTGTTGCAGTGGCTTCAGTTGATGAGGGGCGCGCGACCGGAGATATCGATTCGCGCCGAAAGTGGGCTTGAACCCGAATTGATGCAGGGGCTCATCGAGGGACGAATAGATATTGGCGTTATGTACACCCCGCAGAGCCGGCCCGGATTGAAGGTCGAGCTATTGTTCGAAGAGAAGCTGATTCTGGTTTCGACGGACAAGAACGGCAAACCTGAACCGCAGCCCGGCTACGTGTATGTTGACTGGGGGCCGGAGTTCTACGCAAGGCACAATACCTGCTTTCCGAGTTTCGGTGGCCCTCCGCTAACCGCGAATATCGGGTGGCTGGGACTACAGCACGTGTTGGAGAATGGCGGCTCCGGCTATTTCCCCAAGCGGATCGTGCTGCCCCATCTCAAGTCGAAGCGGCTATACCTGATCGGCGGCGCTCCCGAATTCTCAATGCCCGCCTATGTCGTTTACCCAGTGGAGCGTGATCGCGATTTGTTCGGTAGCGCGATCGAGATCATGCATCAGACCGCCAGATCGAAATCGACAAGGACACTTAACGCAGCGAATCCAGTCGTGCGAAAAGGACGCTAGCAGTTTCCACCTCAATGGCTTCATCCTTCGAGACGCATCGCTTCGCAATGCTCCCGGAGGATGCGGTCTCAGACCCTCATGGTGAGGAGCGCGTTCGCGCGTCTCGAACCATGAGGCCCCGGGAGAAGCGACAATGATTCGAGTGAACCGAAAAACGCTTTGGATTCCCCTCCGAGATCTCGTTCCGATGTTCGCGCCGCATGTGATCGCCGCCAAGTATCTGTTTTTTTGATTTCAACGAGCAATATTTCTCGCTTGTAAAAGGACAGGAACGGTCGAGAATAACGCGCGGCGGCCCGCGTCCACGGCTCGACACAGGGGCTCGCCTTCTCACTTTCCTTGAGTCGAGGGATTGAGCCATGAACAAGGTACAGTCGCAGGAACGAACTGACATTTTCGATACGCCTCGAGAGTATTCATCGTCTCCTTGCTCGATGCATGAAGTCGATCCGAGCTATCTCGGCTATTGGTCGAGAGCCGAAGTGGTTACCTTCCTGAAATCGCTTCTGGCGCAGGAGCGGACCGGAACCAGGGCGTTCGCCGACATCGGTTACGCAGCCGACCTTCGCGTCGCAGATCTGATTCTGGAGTCTGAGCTGGACCAGGGCTCGATTTGCATCCTCCTCGAAAACGAAATCGCGAAGAAGGGGGCAGTTGTCCCAACGCGCCGCAAACGCCTGACCCGCGAGCGTCGCGTCAAATTCACCCTTGAACAGGCAGTCGCATCCGCAAGATCCAATCAAGCCGATCTGCTTCAAGCGATCGAGGACGCTCTCCGGAATATCTTTGATGCCGAATTGAGCTCTCTTCTCGTGACGATGATGCGACTGCATCGGAAGCAAATGGCGCAACTGGAGATGCTGCGTACATAGAAGGCTCGCTGCTTTCTTCGTCCGCCCCCTCCATTCTGCCTTGGACCTTTGACGACCGATGATGTGGACGAGCGAGATGCAGCCGTCGCTGCTGAACGATGCCGTCACGCGTGGTAGGACGTGATCATTTCGACTGGTTCTGTAACAGGTATGGAAGGAGTACGTAATGACCAACGAATCGCTCAACGAGCGTGACAAGAGAGAGATGGATCTACAGTTGACCAGGGAATTGGAAGAAACCTTTCCGGCAAGCGATCCGCTGACGATCACTCGCTTCCCTCGCAAGAGGCGCAGCGCGGAAACAGAACGAAGAGGCAGCGACGCCGCTGGTCCTCCATTTTCTTCTCGCGACCTGCTGCCCTGAGACGGGCCGCCACTTTGGCGAAATTGACGCCGCACCGTCCAACCCGGATGGCGCTTCGCGCAGCGATGCGCGCCTGTGGTCGGGGGACGCGCGAGGCACGAACATGCGCCTCGTGCAAATCGAAGATTTCGATGAAAACCAACTATCGGATTTGTCGAACTTAACAATTAGAATTTCTCGCTTGCAAAATACATCGGGAGAACCGCAATATTCCACGCAAGGTCGCGTGGCTCGGTTTGATGCTTCAAGTAGACACCACTTGCCATCGATATAACGGGCCTCGGAGCGTCGAGTTTTCTCCTTCCATGAAGGACAGCAGGAAATGACCCAATTGTCTCGCACCGACTCCCAGTTCGATCGCTTCCTGTTCGCCCCGCTCTATGAGGATGGCGAAACGCCCTTGAGTGTGTTGTCGGCTTTGGCGAGACAGGATATCGACGCCTGGCAAGAGGCCGCTCGTTTGAACCAGCTGCCGAAAGACTCGGCCATAAATAGCTTTGCGTCCACGATCTGGAAGACGAATAGCGAGCGCTGGTCGCCTTCGGACGCAAGCATTGTTGCTGCTGGTCTGGTTGAGCTTTTACCATCGCACCACGCCTCCCGCGGCAGCGCGATCCCAATCGAGAGCGTCAATAGCAAAGTCATGATGTGGCTGGTTTACGGCATCCTGTTGGGATCGATCGCCATATCCGGCAACAGCAATCTGCAATCGTCCAAAAATCTCCAACAGGCGAGCCGCGACAACAGCATTGTTGTGCAGCAGGAAGCAGTGTCGCAGCCGTCTCGTGGGACAAGTACCGACTGACGCTGCATAGAATAAGCAAAGACATGGAGCATCCAATGGGCAAGAGAGTCGTGGCCGCAAACGTCAAGTTGAAACGAGCCTATGATCCCCCCGCGACGAGTGATGGCACTCGGATACTGGTTGACCGCTTATGGCCGCGCGGCGTCAGCAAAGCGAACGCGGGCATCGATGCGTGGGATAAGGACATCGCGCCTAGTACCATGCTGCGCAATTGGTTCGGACACGATCCGGCCCGCTGGCAGGAATTTCGACGGCGATACGCAGATGAGATTCACGGACACCAGGAACAGCTCGACGAACTGCGCGTTCGCGCCGAGTCAGGCCGGATTACGCTCGTCTTTGCGGCTCATGATAAAGTTCATAACCATGCCATCGTCTTGAGAGATGTTCTTCTGGGTCGAACCGAATCGCGATCTCCCCGTTCCACATCGACTTGACTTGTTGTCTTTGGTCTGTGATCGAAGTTCTGGGCACAGTCTCTGTTCGTAGGCAAACCAGCCTGACACCGCTCGACGACGGATTCGGTTTCGTTCGATATACAGTTCGATCGTTGACCAACAGGCCGAGTCTGTCAGTCCGCCGATGTTCCGATGACATCCAGCATCAAATTCGAATGGGCGAAGGCGGCGCCAGCTTTCATTTCCGTGGCGACCCAGACCGCTTCCATCAGTTCCTGGGCCGTCGCTCCGGACCGCAGCGCTATCTTCGTGTGGCCCTGGATGCAGTAGGGGCACTGCGTTACGTGGGCCACAGCCACTGCGATCAACTGCTTTGTCTTGCCCGAAAGCGCGCCATCTGCAAACACAGCCTGGCTGAACGCCTGAAAGGCGGCCTCAGGCTTGGGCGCGAGATCGCGTCGCTTTTGTGCTATTTCACGTGTGGCCTTTGGATACATCTCGTTGCTCATCATTCGTCTCCGTAGCTTGAAACAAGATTTAATGCCATCGCACGGCGGCGGCATTCTGGCTGGAAAACAATTCCTCTCCGCGGTGTGCAGCGCGGTGCATCAAGGCAAATCGCCTAACCTGTCGATCGGCGTTCTTTCTCGATCGCTTCCATCATCGCGCGTTCCAGATCGTCGTAACTCTCTTTGATCTCGGTGGCCGAAATCCCAACCAGGCCAGCATGCGTCCGACAATGAGCAGCATATTCCTCCGGCTCGGCATCGCGCCTTTCGTCGATGATGTTGTTCGGATGAACGTTGGCACTGATCCACATGTGTACAAAATCAACGGCCCGCTGGCTCATGATGATCTGACCCTCTCGCGTTCAGCCAA
>JBDTKD010000165.1:0-10548 GCA_039935515.1 Bradyrhizobium sp. | reverse complement strand
GTCGGATCAAGCTGGACCACGGATGCCCCGTTCCGAGAGACCGCCGAAGCAATCAAAGCCGCGCGAGACAAAGGCATTCTTGCGGTCGAAATGGAGGCCGCCGCTCTTTACACTTTCGCGAATGCAGCGGGGGTGCGGGTTCTTTGTCTTGCCCATGTAACAAACACCATGGGGCAGTCGGGCGACGATTTTGAAAAGGGCGAAGCGGAAGGGACCGAGGACGCACTTTCGGTATTGGATAGTATCGTCGGCTCGTTTTTTTGCTGAAGCACTCAATGGGCTGCCCTTCGGTCACCCCTTCCGATCGATCCGCATGGCGTTCCCCGCACCCCGACAGCCCTTCATGGCAGCCCCACAAGCGGTGTTCGACCCGCTGCCCCCCATTGCACCGCAGCGGCCGCAGAACTAGCTTTGCAGGATGAGCGCAACGATCCTGCTGCAGCGACCGTCGGTCACCGTCTCCGACTTCCGCTGCAGCGCCAGTCCGGGCGACACGCCGTTCGTGGAACGGCACGCTTGCCACTCGATCTCCTGTGTCCGCAAAGGCAGCTTCGGCTGTCACAGCCGCGGACGCCTGTTCGAACTGGTGGCGGGGTCGATCATGGTCGGCCATCCCGGTGACGAATATCTCTGCAGCCACGATCATGTCTGCGGCGACGAGTGCCTGTCGTTTTTCCTGAGCCCCGCTTTGGTCGAAGCGATCGGCGGTCGGGCCGAGACCTGGCAGATCGGCGGCGTGCCGCCGTTGCCGGAATTGATGGTGCTGGGCGAACTGGCGCAGGCCGCCGTCGACGGCCGCAGCGATGTCGGCCTTGACGAGATCGAACAGCGGTTCGCCAGCCGCTTTGTCGAGGCGGTGTCCGGGCGCGCCGCGCAGCCGGTGCCGGCGGCGCCGAGGGATCGCCGCCGCGCGGTGGAAACGGCGCTGTGGATCGATGCCCATTCGCATCGCCAGATTGACCTGGAAGACGCCGCCGGCCAGGCCGACCTCAGCCCATTTCACTTCCTGCGGCTGTTCTCGGGCGTGCTCGGCGTCACCCCGCACCAATATCTGGTGCGCTCGCGGCTGCGCCACGCGGCGCGCCGGCTCGCCGATGACGGCGGCTCGATCACCGAAATCGCCTATGACGTCGGATTTGGCGACCTCTCCAATTTCGTGCGCACATTCCACCGCGCCGCGGGGGTCTCGCCGCTGCGGTTCCGCCAGGCCTCGCGCGGCGACCGCAAGATTTTCCAAGATCAGCTCGCCGCACCCTGAGTAGGGTGATTTCCAGGCCGCGCGCTGACCAGGCGCGCCAGATACGGAGATCATCATGTACGACCACATCGGAATCAAAGTCGCAAATCTCGACGCCAGCATCGATTTCTACACCGCGGTGCTGGCACCGCTAGGCTATGTGCTGTGCTCGCGCGATACGTCGGGCGCCGGCTTCGGGCCCAGGGGCAAACCGGCGCTCTGGTTGTATCTCGACAAGGGGCGGTCCGGCGGCGGCGCGCATATCGCGTTCCGCGCGCCGGACCATGCGGCGATCCAGAAATTCCACGCCGCCGGACTCAAGGCCGGAGGCCGCGACAACGGCGCCGCCGGCCCGCGGGCCGACTACAGCCCGAGCTATTTCGCGGCCTTCCTGATCGATCCCGACGGCAACAATGTCGAGGCGGTGTGTACCTAGGCCGCCGTCATTGCGAAGGCGAGAACGACGGTAGCCCGGATGCAGCGCAGCGAAATCCGGGGCCGTCCCATCCGCATCGCGATTCCCGGATTGCGCGGAGTTTATCCTTGGGCACGCCGAAGGCATGACCCGAGGGCTCCATCCGGGCTACGACCGTCATTGCGAGGAGCGCCATAGCATCGGACGAACCGCGGGGACCGGGCCGCCCTTCGGCCCCCATCGGGTCAGCACCACGCTCGAGGTCGACAGCACGCCGAGCACCACCATGGAGGAGGCCGCGAGCGCGAAGAAGCCCGCCGCGGTCGCATGGTGGACCGACAGCCACCAGCCGCCCATTGCGATGAACAGCAGCCGCGCACTCTGCGCCAGCACCGGTCCGAGAACCTTGGCAGCGCCCTGCGACGAGAAATACATCGACATTGCCAATCCAATGAAGGCGTACATCGGAGCCGCGGTCGACAAATACTGCCGGCTCGCGGCGCGCACGCCGGCGTCTCCGGTGAAGATATTGACCCACAGGTCGGGGAAGATCGCGATGACCGTTGCGACCACGCCGACCGCGACGAAGGAAACGCAGCCTGCGGTCCAGGCAATCCTTCTTGCGCGTGCCACCCGTCCGGCACCGATCGCCATGCCGATCATCGGCACCGATGCGATCCCGAATGCAAACGCAACCGAGGTCAGCATGAATTCGAGCCGCGCCCCGATGCCGTAACCGGCCAGAATCTCGGTGCCGAAACGCGCCAGCATGTGGGTGAAGATACCGATGGTCAGCACCGACTGCAGCGGCGAAAAGCAGGAAATCATGCCGACCTTCAGAATATCGACGAACATCGCGCGTCGAATGCGAAGCCCCCTGATCCTGGGAACGACCCGCGCCCGCCCGGAAAACAGGTACCACATCATGACCGATATGCTGATCAAATAGGCGGTCAGCGAACCCGCCGCGACGCCGCGCATGCCGAATTGTGGAATCGGGCCGAGGCCGAGACCAAGCGTGCCGCCGAGAATGATCTGGCAGGCGGCGGAATTGAGAATCATCAGCGACGGCACCTTCATATTGCCGGTGCCGCGCAGAATTCCAGCCAGCGTATTCATCAGCCACGGCGCGACCGCGCCGCCGAAGAAGATCTGGGTGTAGCCGATCGCGTTCGCCAGCACGTTGCCGCGGCCGCCGAGCAATTTCAACAGCGCCGGGCCGAACATCAGCATGCCCAGCATGAACGCCAGGCCGAAGCAGATGCCGATCAGCAAGGCGTGCGCGGCCAGCGCCGAGGCGCGATCGACCTCGCCGGCACCGAGCGCGCGCGCAATCGCCGACGCTACGCCGCCGCCCATCGCGCCGCCCGACATGGTCATGGTCAGGATGACAAACGGAAACACCAGCGCCATCGCGGCCAGCGACTCGACCCCGAGCCGGCCGATATAGGAGGTCTCGGCAATCACCACGCAGGTGCCCGCGCTGAGCGCGACGACGTTCGGCCAGGCGAGTTCGAGCAGGGTGCCCAGGATCGGGCGATCGAGCAGCGCATTGCGCGCGGTCGCGGCCATCGCGGGAAGCGGAGACCGGTCGGCTTCGGTGATCGGAATTTCAGCAACGGCGATATCGGACATGGCTGCTCCGGGCCCGATTGATGCCGCGCCGCCACACTTCCTAGCATCGATCAGGCCGGAAGCCATGTGCATCGGGCGCATTGGGCCCTGCGGGATTGCAGACGGCCGCAAGCGACAAAACGGCGCTAGCCGACCGACCAGACGAACGGCGGCACCCCGCCCGCCGCAGACCGCATGCCGACCGCGATGCGGCGGCCGCAGCCGGCCGCCAGGCCTTCGAACAATCCCTCGAGCGCCTTGGCGCAGGCCGGGTGATAATCGGCGACATCGGCCATCAGCTTCCAGGTCTGCTGCCTGATTTCGAAAGCCCCGCCGGATTCGCCGCCATCGGCAACATCATCCTGCGAGTCGAACACCGCGCGCAGGAAAACCGCGAAATCGCCGGCGGTGCCGCGTCCCATCGAGAAACTGCGCGCCACTTCGTCGAACAACTGCATGCCGATCAACCTTCCGGTGAGATGCAGCAGGTAGCCGGCATCTTCCGGACCGAAAAGCTGCACCATGACCGGCGCCGCCGTCCGTACATATTCCATGGCGTAGTTGCGGTACGCCTTTTCCAGCCGCGGCTTCGGCCAGTTCGCGACCGGCAATGCCGGTGCGGTCGCCGAATCGAACATCGGGGCTTCGAGATGACGGGCGAACACCAGCCGCTGATCCGGCTCGAGCGCATGGTCGTATTCGCAGTAGTAACCCTCCAGGCCGTCCTGGCCGTCGACGCTTTGCTTGGTGCAGACGAAGCCGAGTCTGGCATTGCCCAGCGAAACGCCATTATTGGCATGCCATCCGCGCAGCATCGCGCGCGACACTTCACCCGGCACGCCGCAGATCGCGGTGCCCTTCCAGATCCAGCGCGGCGGCGGATAGCGGATCCAGGCCTTGCGGTCGGTCTCGAACATGTACTCGACATGGACGCCGCCGATCCAGTTGGAGAGATAGTGATATTGCGCCGCCGCCACTGCCGGCGGCAAATGGCTGAGCCCGAGCTTCTCCAGACCCGGCAGAAAGCGTTCCTGCTGCTGGCGGCGGAACACCCTGAACACGAATTCCGCCGCATCCGCAGTGCCGCGCCGCGTCACCACGGTGAGAATGAGCCCGGTAAAATAGGCATGATAGAGATCGGCGATGCCGCGCCACTTCAGCCATTGCGCCTCTTGCGCACCGCGCTCATTGCCGCCCATTCTCGCTCTCCCTTCGCTTCCCGGCATTCACCTGAAATTCAGGCCGACGCCATCAACATCAACCGGATTTCCGCAGTATAAGACGGGATCTGCAAGGAGCCATCATGCGCAACCGAATTTGGCTGGCGATCGGGATTGCGGCGCTGACCCTCGCTGGCTGCGACGACCCGCAGGATACCGTGACCGCCGAACAGAGTTTCGGGCCTTCGCCGACCCTGCCGGCGCCGCAGCATTCCTGGATGCCGACGGTCAATGTCGCCAAGGCGGTCGGCTGGCCTGCCGGCGGCAAGCCGACCGCGGCCCACGGCATGGCGGTCAGTGCGTTCGCCACCGGGCTTAGCCATCCACGCTCGCTCTACGTGTTGCCGAACGGCGACGTGCTGGTGGCGGAAACCGACGCCCCGCCGAAGCCCGATGACACCAGGGGCATCAAGGGCTGGATCGCAAAAATGATCATGAGCCGTGCCGGCTCCGGCTCGAGCAGCGCCAACCGCATCAAGCTGCTGCGCGATACCGATGGCGATGGCGTCGCCGACACCAGAAGCATTCTGCTCAAGGGCCTGAACTCTCCATTCGGCATGGCGCTGGTCGGCGCCGATCTCTATGTCGCCGATACCGATGCGATCATGCGGTTTCCCTATCATGACGGCGATACCAAAATCGATGTTCCCGGTGTCAAGCTCGCCGAGCTGCCCGCGGGCACCATCAACCACCACTGGACCAAGGATCTCACCGCCAGTCCCGACGGCTCGAAGCTGTACGCGACCGTCGGCTCCAACAGCAATGTCGGCGAGAACGGCATCGCGGCAGAGACCAATCGCGCAGCCGTGCTCGAGGTCGATCGCCCCAGCGGGGCGTCGCGTGTATTCGCATCGGGCCTCCGCAATCCCAACGGGCCTTCATGGCAACCGCAGAGCGGCGCGCTGTGGGTCACCGTCAATGAGCGCGACGAGCTCGGCAACGATCTCGTTCCCGACTATATGACTTCGGTCACGGACGGCGGCTTTTATGGCTGGCCCTACAGCTATTTTGGCCAGCATCTCGACAGCCGCGTCGATCCGCAACGACCCGATCTGGTGGCGAAAGCGATAGCGCCGGATTACGCGCTGGGTGCGCATACGGCCTCGCTGGGGCTGACCTTCAACACCGGCCAACTGTTTCCGCCGGAGATGGCCGGCGGCGCCTTTGTCGGCCAGCACGGCTCGTGGAATCGCAAGCCGCGCGCCGGCTACAAGGTGATCTTCGTGCCTTTCACCAACGGCATGCCCGCAGGCAAGCCGGAGGATGTGCTGACCGGATTCCTCAACAAGGAGGGCGAAGCGCAGGGCCGGCCGGTCGGCGTCAAGATCGACAAGCAGGGCGCGCTCTTGGTCGCCGACGATGTCGGCGGCACGATCTGGCGGGTGACGCCGGCAGCGAAATCGGCGGCAAGGTAGTCGTTCGCCGCAATGGCAGCTACACCCGGAAATGCTTGCTCAGCTTGAGGCCCTGGGCCTGATAGTTGGAGCCGATACGCTGGCCGTACACGGCATCGGGCCGCGCCAGCATTTTCTCGTAGACCAGCCGGCCGACGATCTGGCCGTGCTCGAGGATGAACGGCACCTCGCGCGAGCGTACTTCAAGCACGGCGCGCGAGCCCTGGCCGCCGGCGCCGGCGTAGCCGAAGCCGGGATCGAAGAAGCCGGCATAATGCACCCGGAATTCGCCGACCAGGGGATCGAACGGCACCATTTCCGCGGCGTAGTCCGGCGGCACCTGCACCGCTTCCTTCGACGCCAGAATGTAGAATTCGCCGGGATCGAGAATGAGGCTGCCGTCGGGTCGCGCCGCTATCGGCTCCCAGAATTCGTCGACGGCATAGCCGGCGCGGCGATCGATGTCGACCACGCCGGTATGGCGCTTGGCGCGGTAGCCGACATACCCGCCGGCGTTGGCGCCGGAAAGATCGACGCTCAGCGCCACGCCATTGGCGAGATCGGCGTCGTCGCAATCGACCAGCCGCTCCCGATCGTGCAGCGCATCGAGTTCATCGGCGCTGAGGATGGCATCGCCGGTGCGGAAGCGGACTTGCGACAGCCGCGATCCCTCGCGCAGCAAGACCGGGAACGTCTTCGGGCTGATCTCGGCATAGAGCGGGCCGTGATAGCCCGCGCCGATCATGTCGAACCGTCGCGTGCCGTCGGCGATCACGCGGGTGAATACATCGAGCCGGCCGGTCGAGCTTTTCGGATTGGCTGCGGCGACGATTTCGGGCGGCAGCGCGAGGCTTTCCAGCAGCGGCACGATGTAGACACAATTGGTCTCCAGCACCGCGCCGTCGCTCAGATCGATTTCATGCAGCTTCAATTCATCGATGCGCTCGGCCACCGTCGCCCCCGGCCCCGGCAGGAAGCTCGCGCGCACCCGATAGGCAATATCGCCAAGCCGCAGATCGAGGCTCGCCGGCTGGATCTGGCTTTCGACGAACGGGTAGGCCGGCAGAATGAGGCCGGTGTCGGCCATCGCCGCGATCATGCGGTCGGGCAGAATGCCATTGGCACCGGGCTGAAGCGTGAACGGCACGACGGGGTCCTCGGGATGGCCTCTCGCTCCGGTCATCCAACGCTGGAAATACGGACTTTTACCGGTTATCCGATGGTTGCCTTGACGGAAAGGGCATGACGGAATATGAGCATGACTTATCCCGTGGTGATTTGAGCCGGCCGGCTTGCAGCCACGTTAAATAAATCGCTAAACAGGCCGGGGACCTATGTGATCCCGGCCTGTGGAATTGTTCCAGGCCGGTTTTTTGTGACCATTTTCAAGGGTGGTCACGACGGAGGTCACATGTCTGAGACTACCCCACGCGCGTCGTCAACCGCCCATTACCGTCCCGAGACCCGACTGGTCCATTCCGGCACCATTCGTTCCGAATTCGGCGAAACTTCCGAGGCCCTGTTTCTCACCCAGGGCTTCGTCTACGACAGCGCCGAGCAATGCGAAGCGCGCTTCAAGGGCGAGGAGGCCGGATATCTCTATTCGCGCTTTTCCAATCCCAATGTTGCGATGTTCGAGCGCCGCATGATCGAGCTGGAAGGCGCCGAGGCGGCGCGGGCCACCGCAACCGGGATGGCCGCGGTGACCGCGGCCATCCTCGCGCCGCTGAAAGCCGGCGACCATGTGGTGGCCTCGAAGGCGATGTTCGGCTCGTGCCGCTATGTCGTGGAGGATCTGCTGCCCCGCTATGGCATCGCGTCGACACTAGTGGACGGTCTCGATCTCGACCAGTGGCGCAAGGCGATGCGGCCGAACACCAGAAGCTGCTTTCTGGAGAGCCCGACCAACCCGACGCTCGACGTGCTCGATATCGGCGCGATTGCCGACATCGCCCATCAGGGCGGCGCGCGGCTGATCGTCGACAACGTATTTGCGACGCCGATCTGGCAGAGCCCGCTCGCGCTCGGCGCCGATGTCGTGGTGTATTCGGCGACCAAGCATATCGACGGCCAGGGCCGCTGCCTCGGCGGCATCATCCTTGCCTCGCAAGCGTTCATTACCGAGCAGATCCACACTTTCATGCGCCAGACCGGCCCATCGATGTCGCCGTTCAACGCCTGGGTCCTGCTCAAGGGGCTGGAAACGTTGGCGATCCGGGTACGCGCGCAGACCGAGACCGCCGCCGCAATCGCGGAAGTGTTAGCGCTGCATCCGAAGGTTTCGCGGCTGATCTACCCGGGCCGCGCCGACCACCCGCAGGCAGCCACGGTCAAGAAGCAGATGCGCGCGGGATCGACGCTGGTCGGATTCGAGGTCAAGGGCGGCAAGGCGGCAGCGTTCCGCTGCCTCAACGCGCTCAAGCTGGCGCGGATTTCCAACAACCTCGGCGACGCCAAAAGCCTCGTCACCCATCCGGCGACGACGACGCATCAGCGGCTGGCGCCGGAGGGCCGCGCCGAACTTGGGATCAGCGAGGGCTTTATCCGCTTCTCCGTCGGCCTCGAGCACCGCGACGATCTGATCGAGGACTTGCAAGGCGCGCTGCAGATGGTGTGAGGTTCGCGCACTTGACGCAACTCCAACTCCTTCGTCATTCCGGGGCGCGCCTCTTGGCGCGAGCCCGGAATCCATACTCCCGATCGTGGTTATGGATTCCGGGCCTGCGCCAAGAGGCGCATCCCGGAATGACAGTGTTGGATTGCTTCGCCGCAAGCGCGCCTCGCTAATGACGGACAATCACATCGGCCGATAGGTCTGCACGCTCGCCGGCACGTTGATGCCGAGCTTGATCTGTCCGACCGATTTGATGATGTCGTCGCCGAGCAACTGGGCGAAGCAAGCGTAGCCCCAGTCGTTCATGTGCAGGCCGTCGGCGATGACAAAGCTGTCAATCGGAAGCGCCTGCCGATCATGCCACTCGCGCATCACCTCGAAGCGCGGGAAAAGGCCGACATGGCGAAGCTCGGCGACCTTGCCGAGCACGCGCACCATCCGGTTTGCGCTTTCGCCGCGCTCGGTCACTCTTGGAGAATACTGCGGATCGACCAGCACGAGGTCGGCGCCGGCGGCCTGGATCCGGGCAACCCCCTGCTCCACCTGCCTGGCGGTTTCCGCGGGATCGAGGTTGCGCAGCACCGCGTTGGTGCCGACCTGCCAGATCACGAGATCCGGCTTCGCATCGATCACCGAGGTCTGCAGCCGGTTCATCATTTCGGGCGCGTCTTCGCCTCCCTTGCCGCGATTGAGGATGGTGATGTCGGCGCCCGGATACTGCCGGTGCAACTGCGCCGCCAGTCGGTTGGGATAGGTGAACTCGGGCGAGGTCACGCCGAAACCGGCGGTCGAAGACGAGCCGAAAGCGACGATCACCACCGGTTGGCCGGAAGCAAGCTTGCCGGCCACATGCGGTAACGATCCTATCGGGTTGGCTCCCTTCGGCGGCAGGCAGGGAACGCGGCTGAAAATGTCGTTGGCCGATTTCGCGACCTCCTTCACCTTGTCGATCGCCTTGGCGGTGAGGCTCTTCTGCTGCGCCGGAGCGGCGCGGTCGGTCGTCGCCGCATTTGCCTGGAGAGCGGTCTGCGCGCGCGCGGGTCCGGTCATCGCGGGCGTCAGCGCCGCGACCGCAGCCAGCAATAAGGTTGCGAAAAAAGGGCAGTGAAAACGCATTAATACAAGCCTCAATTCTGCTGCGCCGGATTGATGTGGGCTGCATCGATCACAAAGGTCGACAACGCGCGGCCTAGACAATCGTGGACGCGTTTGGCCAGGTCGATTCCATGCGCCGCGCTGAACAGGTCGAACTCCCCGGAATCATTCCATTGACGCATGATGGCGAACCGGTCGAACAGCGGAACGTCATGCTGCTGTGCTACCACGCGCATGTTGTCCAGGTAAGGTTCTGGCGTCATCATGGTTTCCGTGCGCGGGCTGTATTGCGGATTCATCAATACGACGTCGGCACCGGCGTTTTGCAGCGCAGCAACGCCGTCGTCGACCGCGCTGCGAAAATCATCGGGATCGACGGATCGCATAGCATCGACGGTGCCGGTTTGCCAAACGACCAAAACCGGCTTTTTGCCTTCCAGGAGCTTGACGAGGCCGGCGGCGACGTCCTCAGCCGTCTTCTTGGCCTGTAATTCCACGGCTACGTTAACCGTGAGCGCAGGCAGTTTCTCTTTCAGCATCGCCTGCAAGCGGGCTGGATAGGCGCTCGCCTCCGACGCGGGGATAGTCGAGGACCGGCTGCCTATCACCAGAATATCCAGCGGGCCGCCGTTTTTCACGGCATCCGCGACCTTGGGAAGCGTGCTCTCGCTCGTCAGCAGGTAGGCCGGGACCTCACAGCGGGGCGCCGCATCCTCGGCAAAGAGCGGCGAGGCGGCGAAAAGGCCGGCCAGCGACATCAATCCCACAATGGCCCTCGAACCGGACCTCATAGACTCCCCCCCGCCATATCGGCATTGCCAATGGTGCTTCTTGTCCGCGAGGCACTCTTGTCGGCGGAATATTTGTACCATGAAAACAGCCACGCCGCGCCGGACATGATCAGGATTCCCGAAATACTGACGACGAAATGCAGCCCGGCGCCGCCGGAGACCTCGGCC
>JBDTKD010000164.1:0-5992 GCA_039935515.1 Bradyrhizobium sp. | reverse complement strand
CAGCTGAACGAAAGCGGCACGCGTCCGCGACAGGCTCGGCAGGGCGCTGTACCAGATGATGTAACCCAGCCCGGAAGCCACTGCTCCCGAGAGCAGTGCATAGACCACACCTTCAAACTCCGGCTTGAGCCGGAATATCCCGACAAGAACCAGAAGGACACCTGCCGGCATACAGCGCATGAAGTTACCGGCAGAATCGGCCAAGGGTGATTGTGAACCTCGTCCGACAAGGCAATAGCCACCCCAGGAGACACCTGCAATCGCCATCAGAACGGTACCGGTGAGAGGTGGAGCGACCAGACCTGGAGAAACAAGATAAACCAACGCGCCGAAAGCAACGGCGATCCCGATCCACTCCAGCGGCGCCGGTCGATCGCCATTGATCACCGCCCAGGCAAGCATTCCGATCTGGACGCTCGCAAAGAGGATAAGAGCGCCAGGCGCCGTTGCGATCATGACATAGGCGATCGAAAAGGTCGCCGCATAAAGCAAGAGGGCCAGCGCACCCGACCAGGTGCCACCCATCGAGCGGCCCATGGCAGCAGGTTTGTTTGCGCCCGCCTTCCGCGATCGCAATTGCATAATCGTGGCTAGAACGATCGCACCGGAAACAAGCCGGATCCCAGTATATGCCAGTGGGTCGATACCACCTTCGGAAAGCGCTAATCTCGCCAGGACTGAATTGGCGGCGAAGGCGAGCATCGCGATCGATGTCAGGATAGCGAGCCTCACACCATCCTCCTGGGCGGCATCGTTGGACCAGTTACGTGCACCGGGCATTACGCTGGGCGGCTTCATCACTGTAACTCTCTTGTGCACTCTCGTCCGATGTCCGCTTCGTGCTAGGGCCACCATTGAAACTACAATGGCCCACCTAATTCGCACCGATGATGAATGGCTGATCTGTCGGGAATTTATTCGAAATCAGTTGCGGTGGCCCCTCACCGACCAAAATGAGGTCCTGCAGATGCCAGTGCAGGCGCTGCGGTTCGACGGCCAGGATCATGCCTTTTTCGAGCACGATATCGCTGTTCTGGCGCAACACCGGCTCTTGTTGGTGAAACCATGGTCCCATCCCGTGCCCAACCAACGATGCCGTGTAGTCTATGCCCTTTTTTTTGAACTCAGCCTTGACGAATTCGTATATTTCGCCTGCGGTCACCCCGGCCCTGCATCGGTCAATGGTCTTGCGATGGATTTCAAGCGTCAGATGATAGCCCCGTATCTGTTCGACGCTCGGTTGCCCGAGAATGGCGAGCCGTGACTGATGCCCCGGGCATCCATTGAAGTAGGCGACATAATCGTTGCGCACGAAATCGCCGTTTTGGAAGCAAACATCGCTTTCGCCGCCATACATCACGTCGTTCGAGCTTGAATTCAGAATACCATGAACATAACCAGCACCTCGCCGGGTGCAGGCGGCAAGCACCCGCGCATGCACCTCGCGCTCGGTTTCGCCTTCACGGATGGTCGGAAATATTTTCACGAGCACATCGTCGAGAAGATCGGCCGCGCGTTTTTGCTGGACGACTTCCGCCGGCGTCTTGATCCATCTCACTTCATCCATCATCCGCGAACAGTTTATCATCTCCAGTCTGGGCAAGGCGTGCTGGATCTCACTCCAGTGCAACGCGCTCAGGCCGTCCTGCTCGAAACCGATCCGGGCGGTAGCGAGGCCGGCTTCCGCGATCAGTTCGGCGACCCGGATATAGAGTGAACTCTCATAGGCCTGGTAAACCTCCACCCGGTCAATCCAGGATTCCCGACGCGCAAGTTTCCCGGCGAAGGCATCGAGAACCACGACCGGATCACCCTGGCGCGGCCAGAGAACCATGAAGCCGCGCACCGTACTTGCAATGTCCAGGTGCCGCGCCAATGTGCCGGGCATCGCCATTCCAGACAGATAGGTGAAGTTCACGCCGGTCCGGACCGCGACGGCGGCCAGACCGTTCTTGTCCATGTAAGCGTTCAACCGGTCGATGTTTGCAGTGATATTGCGGCCGTGCTGCGGCATCTCGTTATCCTCATAAGACGGTTGACGCGTCAGCGCACGTATCGGACTTCGAACGTCACGACCCCCTCCTCAGTCCGGTAGGGACCGTGTTTCATGCCGGGCGGACGGCAGGCATACATGCCTTTCTTGAAGAACTGATCGCCGTCCCATTGGCTTCCTTCCAGAATGTAAACTTCCTCCCAGAAGTCATGAACGAAAGTTTCTGTACTCGCGCCACCCGGATCAACCTTCAACATCCGCGTCACAAACATCTTTTCGGAATCTTCGGTCAGGATCTTCTGATAGTGCCCGCGAGGCGCACCCTCGACCGGTACCCAGGGAATGTTGTCGGTTGGAAAGAATTCCAATTCGGGCTTAGCCATTTTCTATTTCCTCTGTTTGCGTGGACGAGATCACGATCGGATCAGGCAACGGTGTGCGCCTACCGACCGGCAACAACTAAAGATATGAGGCTTTTATGATCGGTGACTTTTTTAGTTCCTCGGCACTTCCCTCCAGGGTTATCTCCCCAAGATCCATGACAAATCCATACTGCGCGACATCGAGCGCCAGCGCGGCGTTCTGCTCAACCAGGAGGACCGCGGTGCCGTCGGCACTGATCTGCCCAATGATTGCGAAAATCTCCTCGACAATCTTGGGCGCTAATCCGAGCGACGGCTCGTCCAGAAGCAGGATCGCGGGGCGGCTCATTAGCGCGCGGGCGATCGCAAGCATCTGCTGTTCGCCGCCCGACAAGGTACGCGCCAGCTGGGACGACCGCTGTCGAAGAATCGGGAAGACATCGAGAAGCCGATCGCAATCGCCCGCTATTTCGGCAGTGTCACGGCGCAGAAATGCGCCAAGCCGCAGATTGTCCAAAACGCTCATTTCCCGGAACAGCTCGCGCTGTTCGGGGACCAGGGCCACGCCCGCCTTGAGCGCGCGATCGGGCGTGGCGTTGGTCAGCGGCACGGCGTCAAGCTCGACTGCCCCCGCAGTGCGGGGCAGCAGTCCGACGATCGATTTCAGCAGGGTTGATTTTCCAGCGCCATTTGCGCCCAGCAAGGTGACGATTTTTCCTCGGGGCACGTCCATGCTGACGCCGTGGAGGACGCTCTTACCACCGTACCCAGCATGCAAATCACGCACCGAGAGCATGTGCCCCCTTTTCTCCCAAATAGGCCCGGATTACTTCCGGCGACTTCCGCACCGTATCTGGATCGCCTTCGGCAATCTTTCGGCCGAAGTTCAGGACACTGATCCGGTCGGAGATCGCCATCACCAGCGCCATGACGTGATCAATGACAAGTATCGTCAAACCCTGCCCTGAGCGGAGGTCCAGCAGGATCATATTGAGCGATTCAACCTCAGCGGCGCGCAGGCCGGCCGCCGGCTCGTCGAGCAGAAGCAGCTTGGGACGGGTTGCCAGCGCGCGGGCGATTTCGAGCCGCCTTTGCTTGCCGAATGGCAAGGCCGCCGCGGCAGTGGCAGCGTCGTCGGCGATGCCAACGAGCGCCAGCAGATCCTGCGCCTCTCGCTGCGCCGCGATTTCTGAACGTCGATATTTCGGTCCATGCGACATTCCGATCACGAGATTGTAAGGATGGTAGCGATCGAGGCCCACCATCACATTTTCGATCGCACTCATCTCGCCGAACAGCTCGGTGTTCTGGAACGTTCGCGCGATGCCAAGTTGCCCAATCATGTGGGGGGCGCGACCGTCGATCCTCTCTCGTTCGAACGAGACCGTTCCGCCGTCGACTGCATAGAGGCCGGTGATGACGTTGAGCATCGTGCTCTTTCCGGCACCATTCGGTCCAATCACAGCCTGGATCGATCCCCGACCAACATCCAGCGAAACTTTGTCCAGGGCGACGATTCCGCCGAATCGAACGGTGATGCTGTCGACACGAAGTAATGTCTCCGTCATCGTTGCCCTCCGGCAGGCCGCAGGGAGACCAGGCCGACGTAACGCGAGAGCCGGACGCTCGCCAACCCGTTCGGGCGCAAGACGATGAAGCCGAGCAGCAGCAAGGCGAACACCAGACCGAGGTAAGATTGAAATGATTGCAGCAGGTCGGGGATAAGAATGAATACCGCGCTGCCGATGATTGCGCCAAATGGTGACGACATTCCGCCCACGACCGCGATCGCTAGAAAATAGACGGATTGCGTGATGCCGAATTGCGTAGGATCCAGATAGGTCGAGAGCGATGCCAGCAACCCACCTCCGACGGCGCCAAGAAACGCGCTCGCGGCAAAGGCCGTTGCCTTGTAGCGCAGAACATTGAGGCCCATCGCCTCCGCCGCCGTCTCGCTTTGCCTGATGGCGGTCAGCGCCCGACCGAAACGCGACTGCATCACATTTCGCACCAGCAGAAACAGAAATGCCGTAGCCGGCAGGATGACATAGTAAAGGTTGCTTCCTGTAGTGAGCGTCAGGCCGAAGATACGAAACGGCGGCACCGGCATTCCCGCGGCGCCTCCGGTGATCGGATCCCAGTGAATGAAGGCCAACTGAACGATGGCCGTGAAGGCCATCGTCGCCAATGCCAAATAGTGGCCAGAGATACGAAGCGTCAGCTGGCCAAGCACAAAGCCGGCGAGCGCAACCGCGAATGCGGTCAGGGGAATGCCTGCCCACAACGGCACGCCCCACGATGTGGCGAGGATCGCGGAGCCATATCCGCCAAGCCCGACGAAGGCGGATTGCGCCAGCGATATCTGGCCTGCGATACCTGTCACGACGACGAGGCCGAGGACGACGAGGGCAGTCGCCGCGATCAAGCAGACCTGGAACAGATGGTATTCCGCAAGAAAATGCGGAACGATGAGGTAGCCCGCGAGACCAGCGCCACCAATGGCAAGTCGCGGGATCATGCTGCTAGACCTTGCGTATCATGAGGCCGCCCAGCAGCCCCTGCGGACGGACGAGGATAACAGCGATCAATATGCTATAGCTGATCATGTCTTTGAGCGCGCTGGAAATGTAGGTGCCGGCAAGCCCCTCGAGTACACCCAGCGTGATTCCGCCGATCACGGCGCCTGGCAGACTGTTGAAACCGCCGAGAATCGCGGCCGTGAAACCCTTGATGCCGATCAGCCCCATGTCGGGCGAAAGCGTGAGAAGCGGCGCGACCAGAATGCCCGCGAGGGTGGCGAGCACCGATGCCAGTATCCAGATCGCCAGAAAGACGGTGGAGACCCGCACCCCGACGATGCTTGCGCCGATCTGGTTATCGCAGGCGGCGATGATCGCCTTGCCATAGATGGTCCTTTCGAACAGCAGGAACAGCAAGCCGAGAACGCCGAGCGACACGCCGACGATGGCGAGATTGGCTGGCACCACCAGCACGCCCGCCATGGAGACTGCGGTCTGCGACAGCAGGAACGGAAACGGCCACGCGTTCGGTCCCATATAGGCGCGTACGAACTCACGCAGCACCGTCCCCAACGCCAGGCTTGCAATGATGCGCGCCAGCAGCGAGGCATTGCGCAACGGCCACATGAGGCCGCCATAGATAACACCGCCCAGCAGTCCGGATAATATAACGGCGACAAGGACCGCCGGCCAGAACGGAAGGCTCAGAACGACCCGGCCAATCAGCACCAGATACGCGCCGAACGTCACCTGGTCGCCATAGCCGAAGTGAACGACCCCCGTTCCCTTGTGAATCAGCACAAAGCCCAGCGCGATTAGCGCATACACCGCTCCGGCCGTGACGGAACTAACGAGGACCTGCGCCAGCATTTCTTGTCACAATGCTGCGATGCCCTTGATCTCGATCAATGCACCTTCGCGGATCAGGCCGGCGACGACGACCCCGGTCGCCGCGGGCCAGGGCGGCCCCTTGAAAAGCTCGCGCCGGAGCGCTGCGGTCTTCTTGTACTCGTCGAGAGAGAGCACGTAGTCAGTGGTCTCCACGATGTTGCTGAGACTGCCTCCGGCACTTTGCAGTATCAGCGAGAATTTCTCGAAGATCCGCCGTGTCTGCGCTA
>JBDTKD010000163.1:0-8054 GCA_039935515.1 Bradyrhizobium sp. | reverse complement strand
GTTACCCGGAGAACGCGCCACACCAATTCCAACCACATTCCGGACGGCACCAGAAAGCCAAATACGAGTGCTCTTTTCATGTCATTCCTCCCCTTTGAAATTTTTGACGGGACCTAACTTACACTCGTCCTTGGTACGGCACAACGCGCCTGACGACCTCTACAATAATCGGGGTCAGAGGCCGGATTTCAATTTGAGCGGTTAGGCTGGCCCTAGATCGGCCCGGACCTGTTCCGCTGCCTGCAACATGGGCCTCGAAGGCTTGGTATCGAAGCGACGCGATCGGCCGTATCGAGCCGGACGATCGCCGCACTGGATCAAGGTCAAGAACCCAGCCAGCCCTGCGATGACACGGGCGAAGGAAGTCGACTGGTCGTGAAATAGGACATTTTATCCGGTTTAGAGTTGCTCTCGCGAGGAGAAGCCAAATGGACCCATACGATGCTCTCAGCGCCATCCAAACGCTGGCGCGGGTCGCACTCGAAAGCGACGATGAGGAGTTGTCGGCCGAGGCACTGGCCGATCTGCAGCGACGCACCCTCAACGGCATCGTGGTGGTGACCGAGAAGGCGCTCGCCAAGGCACCGGGAGCGAACATCGTACCAATGAACTAGACCAACCGCGACAGGACGATGCTTTGCATATTCGGGGCGCTCGGCCCGTGTCGCAAGGAACGGCTGTTCGGCCAGCAAGTTCTACCCTTGGCAAGAGGAGACCAACATGCAGCGCATCGGTATTGGCCAAGCCATTGTTCTGGCGGTTCTTGTAGCCCTGCTGATCGGCACGGGCATTGGGGCAATATCAATGTGGAAGGCCAGCAGTGACGTAGAGATGAGCACGCAGGGCTGGATTGCCCTCGGCCTCGGGACGTTCTTCTCCCTGATAATTGGCTGCGGCCTAATGGCGCTTACGTTCTACAGCAGCCGCTACGGCTACGACGAAGCCGTAGACGAATTCAGGGACAATCGACGACGAGCAAATTCGACAGGACGCGAAAAATCAAGCCTCGGCTTTCGCGGAGGCTCTGAGACAGCCGAGGGTACATCCGTTCCAAGCGCTTTGGCCGAGATAAAAGCGGCGGACCCTGAACGGCATCGTGATGGTGACTGAGAAGGCGTTGGTGAAGGCACCGCAGAGGCAATCATGAACTGGACCGACCGCGACAAGATGATGCTCTGCATATTCGGCGCGCTCTGCTTGGCAATCGTGATCCTTGCCGCCGTGCTCAAATGGTGGCGGGTCATTTGATCAGTCACGGCAATGACGCGAGCGAAGGAAGTCGAATGGTCGGACACGGCCAAAAGACGACGAAAAACGCAAGGAATTGGTCGAAGAGATTGCGCCATTGCCTTCCGAACGGGGTTTCGGAACAGAGGAAGCAAAGCGCTTCGATCTCTTGATGTTCTCGTTGCAGCTTGCGTTACTCAAGGGATCACCCTGCGAAAGCAGCTCCTTGAGATCGCTTCCGCGCTGGAAGACCAGATGGGCATTCCGGCGATTGCGCATCAAGCCGTGCTGATCGAGGAAATTCAGACGGACCTGTGGTGGGAAGGGGTCACCGTCCCGCTGCTCGAATTGGTACGTCTGCGGCTGCGGGATCTGGTCCAGCATATCGAAAAATCGAGAAAGGCTGTGGTCTATTCGAATTTTGCCGACGAGATCGGCGATGGCGTCGAGCACGAATTGCCGCAGGTCGGCGAGGCCGACTTTGCGCGCTTCAAGCAGAAAGCCCGGCATTTCCTGAAAGCGCACGAAGATCACATCGTGCTTTACAAGCTGCGGCAGGGCAAACCGCTCACGCCAACGGACCTGAGCGAACTCGAAAAAATGCTGCTGGAAGCCGGCGTCGGCGAGGCTGATGATATCGAGCGCGCCCGCAAGACGAGCCACGGCTTTGGCCGCTTCGTCCGCTCGATGGTTGGGCTGGACCGCGCTGCTGTCTGCGAAGCTTTCGGTGAATTCCTGGCGGAGGGCATCGCGACGGCGACGCAGATTGAATTCATCAATATGGTCATCGAGCACCTGACCGATCAGGGTGTGATGGATCCAGCCTTACTGTACGAGGCGCCCTTCACCGATTTAGCGCCGACCGGACCTGAAAAGCTGTTTGACGAGGAAAAGGTGACGCGACTGTTTACGAAAATCCAAGCCATCAACGACAGCGCGGTGGCTTGAGTGGTGGCTTGATTGCACTCCCTACGGACCGCCCCTCTCGCGCCATCGATTGGCGGCCGGGTTGACTTTGAATGGGCAGCCCGGCCATCAATGCACTGACTGCGTCACCGTTTAGTGGGCCGCCGCAATAGCCAGGGCGGCGATGGCAACGATGGGCGCCTCGACGATGACCATGCCGATCGCCAACAACCAGATTTCGCGCTTTGTCTGTTCATCCATGTATTGCACCAACGCCCAAATCGAAGGATCGATCCCGCCAGCCAATGAAACGGCCCCAGCTCGGGGGAAGCTGAGGCCGCTATTCAGCAGATGCCACTGGGGGGCAGGTGGGCATCCGGTGAGTTACCAAGTTACGCCGGCCGAATTCGTTCCAAGGGACCTCTTCGTAACATAGCAGTTGACCTGTTACAGCCGAGGCACATGCCAACGCTGGTCGCTGTGTTTCGAATGGAGTGCCAATGCCTGCGCATTTCCAGCAGGCGAGCCCGGCAATACGAGCGATAGATCAGCGTCGGTGCCGCGGGTGGTGAGTTCACGCTGTGACAAATTATACCAACGGCCACAATCTCTGACTCGTCATGCCCGCACTTGTTGCGGGCATCCACGTCTTCAAAGCCGTTCCACATCAAAAGGCGTGGATGGCCGGGACGAGCCCGGCCATGACGATATGGATGGGTCACCGCCAACGGCCGTTGGTATTAGTGAGGGCAACCGCACTATTTTCTGGCCACGATAAGAAAAAGGCGGCCGGTGCGGCCGCCTTTGTCGCCTACCATCCGCGCCTGTAGTATGGGTCCGGACCATAACCCCGGTCGTAACCCCGGTCGTAACCATAGGAGCCTCGGAAGGGTGCGGCCGCGATAGCGCCGGCCGTCCCGATGGCCGCTCCAGCGATACCGACGGCGGCGCCAACCGGCCCGACGCGATAGTGGTGGTAGTGATGCCCGCGGTGATAGACCTCCCGAGCGGTCGCCGGGCCGGCCATCAGGGTCACGATCGCCGCACCAGCGGCGAGGAACTTTAGCTTCATGATACATTTCCTCCGTTGAGTGGATAGAACACGTCCGTGAAGCTTAAGTTCCCGTTCGGAACCCTCTCGTGCGTATCAGCGCGCGCCTGGTCGAAGGTGGCGGCGGTGCCATCCCTGAACTCGCCGGCTCGCTTCCCGGATAGAAGCCGCAGATTCCAGCCCCATTGTCGACCATGGTGCGGGATGCCGACGCGGCGCGCGATGGTGCCGACCTGGACGTCGCCGTAGTAGACGTGCCACGCACGTGGCCGGCCTCCGCGCGGCGGCACTGAGCTACGGCGAGCGCGGCTTTTGAATCATCTCATCTTGCCTGTGCGAGCTTGATGGTTGAGACGGGCCATTTCCCATCGTGGCCTCGGATAGAGATTCGCAGTCCGTGCGTTTCGTCCAGCCAAACACGATCCACCGTCCCGGCCTTTCCATCGGTGAGGATCACGGCTTTGCCGACAAGCTCGGTGTGGGCCTGTTCAAACTCGCCGAGGATCGCGGTCGCGCGGACCTTCGCAGTTGGCATGGTGACCCAAGTTAGAGGTTGAGCGGATCGGTTTGCATTTGAAAGGTGCGCAAGTCGTGACGGGCGCGTGGCAAACGGATGACGGGGGAACCGCCCGACCCGTCCGCGCTGGGCGAGCAACGCGGGGCGCGCCTACGGGCGGCGGCAATCTGCCGCCGATCCGGTTCGGCGGTGAAGTGCATCCAATTTTCTTGCTCGTTGTCGCAGCGCACCCGTTTTTCAAGGGGATGCGGGAGGACTTACAAGCGTATTTCGGCCATATTCTACGTAGCTAATTAGTTAGATTTTACTGATGGTTACACCTGCATTTCAGTGTTGAATGGGCGACCCCATGAGAGTCGCGGTGATCGTTGTATCGATCTTGATGGCGGGCATGCCATCGGAAGCTTCCGAGTCCTGCTTGAGCATGACCGAAGCTCGTCAGCATTTTGGTTTGGTGCACATCTACTGGCATGGCGCGGATCATTGCTGGGACGCATCGCCGGGACGTCGGCAGCCTCATCTCATTCACAAAGTTGCGGCAAAACCTGATCAGCCGAAGTGGCGCGACGCGATGTCGGAGATGGTACCCGATGCGAACGTTGCGCAAATGCCTTGGTTAGATCGCTGGGTGGATATCAAACCATCAGAGCTGCCTCTCGCCGCGCGCTGGGTCGATATTCCCCAGGCCACGCCGTCGCCGACCGCCGAGCCGATGGCAACGCGGCTCGCCGTGGTGTTGCTATTGGCGCTTCTGGCTATCGCGCTGACGCTCGCGATCATCGAAGTTCTGCCTCGAGGCACGATCTACCGACGACAGTAGGATGATCAAAGAAGACCACGAAAGTTGGAAGGTTCCGTGCAGCCTCGTTGTTCAAGGTAGCAGCGTTATCCTGCCGAGCGATGACGGATTGAGCGCGATGGCTAACAGACAGCGCGCCTGACGCAATAGGGGAGTTGAGAAGTCCTTCCGCGGTCCACTCCGCTTCGATCGGCCACATTGACAGGTACGCGAAAAGAGAGGTGCCCTTATCGGGTTTGAACAATCGCCACAATGGTCTCCATCGCCCGAAAGTCTTCACATCGAAATGCTGTGATGCCAATGGGAGGTAACCATGAAGAAGTTCTTGTTCGCACTGTTACCGCTGGCCCTTACTGCCGTTTTTTTGGTTCAATTCCCCGCACCAGTGTTCGCCGGGCCTGCCGAGGAGGTGCAGGCTGCAATGCAACGTCTCAAGTCCAAGGCTGCGACGCTCGGTACACCCACTGTCAACGGGGAAGAGGCAGTCGCTGGCAAGAATGTCCTCGCCTTACATTTTGGCGCGACCAAGATGAATAACAATTTCGTGCTGGTTGACGAGGTCCAGAAAGAAGCGGGTGGGACGGCCACAATCTTTGTTAGGAGCGGCGACGAGTTCGTCCGCGTGGCAACGAACGTTAAGAAGGATGACGGGTCTCGAGCGATAGGCACCGTTCTAGACCCAAAGGGTAAAGCCGTCGCGGCTATTGCAAAGGGCGAAAGCTATTTCGGAGAGGCCGACATCCTGGGCAAGCCTTACGTCACCGGCTATGAACCAATCCGCGATGCAAACGGCAACATCAGCGTCTATTACGTCGGCTATTTGAAGAACTAGCGTGCATCGATAAAAAGGAATTAGAGGGCTGCTCGTGGGCCGCCCTAACGAAACGCGCTTTTAAGGAGTGAGGGCTCAGGTCCGAGGCCTCACCCTCACTCCACACACCCTTGTACTCTCGTAAGGAGGAACTCTTATGAAACTTCTCACGACCGTTCTAATCGCGGCAGGAATTTCAAGCCTCATCTCGATAGCCGCGCCGGCCAGAGCCGCTGCGCCCGAGTCCAAAAGTCAGATCACTATCCTCTACGATGCATTCGGAACCGATCCTTCGATGACGAAGGACTGGGGCTTCTCCGCCCTCGTGGAGGTCGCCGGAAAACGAATCCTGTTTGACACCGGGAATGACGCGGAGATCTTTGCAGCCAATGTCAAGGCGAAGGGAGTTGACCTCAAAACACTTGATTTCGTTGTCCTGTCACACCGGCATTCGGACCACATGGCGGGCTTGAATTATGTTTTGAGTGTCAATCCGACCGTGAAAATCTACGCGCCCAAAGAAGGATTCGGTATCTACGGTTCGTCGCTGCCCTCGAGCTTCTATCGGAAAGATGAGACGTTGCCGTCGGAAATGCGCTACTATGGCGGTGTGCCGCCTCAAGTCATGAAGTTCGGCGCGGCGTGGCGCGGGGCCAACTTCGAGTTGATCGACAAGACCACTGAAATCGCCCCTGGCATGACGCTGATAGCGTTAGTGTCAGATGCTCCCGGCACGAAGGAACTCAAGGAGCTATCTCTTGCCGTCAATACTCCAGAGGGCTTGGTGCTGGTGGTGGGCTGCTCACATCCAGGGATTGAGAAGATTGTCGAGGCGGCGGTGGCTATCAATCCTAAAATCCATCTGATTGCGGGCGGTTTCCACCTTGTCGTCGCGCCTGATGACGTGATTGCAGGAGTAGTGACCTCGCTCAAAGACAAGTTCAAGGTCGAAAACGTTGCGCCGGGGCACTGCACGGGTGAGCCGATGTTCGCAGCATTGAAGAAGGCTTTCGGCGACCGTTACCTTTATGCTGGTCTTGGCACTTCGCTTCCGCTTGCATCAACCGCAGGCTCAGGTATGCGACGTGGTGAGGTGCCTGCACTCGATGACCTCACGACCTATCGTAAACTTGCCAGTCGCGAAGATCAGAATTGATATCGTCGAGTGTCCGGATACGCCGACATCAGGAGCGCCAATTAGCTGGGTCCGACCAGTCAGGAACTCGGGCGCAAGCCGTGAGGATGATCAGGTGGCGCAGCGGGCCTTACTCGGGTTCTTGTGAAGGGCCAAGCAGATCGTGCGCGAGCGGCGATGCCTGCGGCGCCAGGATCTCGAAGGTTCGTTTCTGGTGGGTCGGCGGCGTTGTCAGCAAGCGACGGGCTATGGCCAGGAGGGCCAGCAGCAGGCCGACGGCAGCCATAAAATAGAACACGCCATCGATGCCGAAGCGCGCCATCACACTTGTGCCGATCAGCGGGCCAAGGATCGAGCCCAACCCGCTGATCAGGATGAGCCGGCCGCTCACTGCAACAACCTGATCGGCTGGCATTTGGTCGTGTGCGTTGGCGACACAGACCGGGTAAAGGGTCGACATGAAGCCGCCCAGCAGCGCAGCGGCGGACAAGATCACCGGGCGTGAGTGCGGCAAATTGACTACTGCGATCGCGGTGGCTGCAAAGCCGAAGCTCAGCATCGATAACACGACGCGCCGGTCGAATCGGTCCGACAGTCGGCCGATCGGAACCTGGAACGCGAGCCCGCCAAGCACGGCGAACAACATGAAGATCGCGATCGTCTCGCGTGCGATGCCTTCATCCTGCATCCACGCAGGAACGAGCGAGTAGAAACTGGCGCTGACTAGCCCGCTCACCATGCAACCGGCGACGGCGACGGGCGCCGCGCGGGGCAATTGGCCGAATGGCAGAGGAGTGGACGCGGTCCTGCGGGGTGGTTCGGCCCGCGTCGTGCTCACGATGACTAGCGCCACGGCGAACAGAACAGCGATTACATTGAAGGGTTCCGCCGTTTCAACTTTAGCCTGACCGATCAGCAGCTGCCCCAACGCAAGACCGAGGAACGTGCCCAACATGTAGACTGAGAAGATCCGCCCGCGCTCTGTTGTCTCCGCCTTGGCGTTGAGCCAGCTCTCTGTGGCGATGAAAAGACCAGAACAGCCAAAACCGATAACCGCACGCAGGATAAACCAAAGCAGCGGCCCCGGCAGCAGCGGCATGGCCGTGGTCGCGGCAACGACCATTCCTGCGAGGGCGGCGTAGGCGCGGATGTGCCCAACCCGTTCGATGATCCGTTCGCAGCGCAACGCGCCCAGTGTGAAACCGGCAAAATAGCTGCTGAGTACCAGACCAGATGCGGTCGGCCCGAAGTGCTCCATTGCGACACGCAAGGAGATGAAGGTGCCGAAGAACCCGTTGGCGAGTTGGATGATACTCGTCGCGAGGATCAGGATCCCGATCTGCGCTCGCAGCGACTTCGATAGCATCAGCCTTTTCCCATTCGTGCCGGGACACTCTGGCGGGTGCATCGGCCCCTTCGGTACGATAGACAAAGGCCGCCCCCTGTGGGCGGCCTCTGCATTTGTGTTCTGATCTATTGCTTCGCGGCTTCGCCGGGGTCTCCCTTGGGTCCGGCCGGCCCCGGCGGACCTGCAGGTCCAGCGAGGCCGCAGTTTTGTATCAGCACCTCTCTCTTGTCCTCTTCGGAGGTAATCTCGACTACGCAAGT
>JBDTKD010000162.1:0-6272 GCA_039935515.1 Bradyrhizobium sp. | reverse complement strand
AATCGGCAGCGAGATGAACGCCATGATCGACATCGCGCGGACGAAATAGAGCGCCGACAGGATGTAGCGCTTCGGATACCGGCTCTGCAGCCAGCCGACGCTGAGCGAGCCGATGATGTTGAACAGGCCGATGGTGGCGATCACCCAACCGCCGGTCTGCACCGGCAGGCCGCGATCGACCAGATAGGCCGGCAGATGCACGCTAATGAACGCGAGTTGAAATCCGCAGGTAAAGAAGCCCGACACCAGCAACACGTAGGAGCGATGACCGAACGCCTCGGCAAGCGCATGCTTGAAGGTCTGCTGTTCTGCCACCGCGGCGGGACTCGACGTCGATGCGGGCGTTGCCAGCGCCAGCGACAGCGGCACCACCAGCAGCATCAGGCAGGCGAACACCGTCAAAGTCGGTTGCCAGCCAAAATTGTCCAGCAGTGCGACGCCAAACGGGGCAAACAGGAATTGCCCGAATGACCCTGCCGCGGTGCCGGCGCCGAGCGCCATGCCGCGCCATTGCGGCGGCACCAATTTTCCGAACGCCGACAGCACGAGGTTGAACGAACTGCCGGACAAGCCGAAGCCGATCAACACGCCGGCGCTGAGATTGAGCGACAGCGGCGTCGCCGCGTAACGCATCGTGACCAGGCCCATGGCATAGAGCAGCGCGCCGACGCAGATCACGCGCAACGAGCCGAATCGGTCGGCGATCGCGCCCGCGATCGGCTGACCGAGACCCCACAGCAGGTTCTGGATCGCCAGCGCCAGGCCGAACACGTCGCGGCCCCACGAAAATTCGCGGCTCATCGGCTGCATGAAAAAGCCGAACGTGGAGCGCGGGCCAAACGTCAGCATGCCGATCAGGCAACCGCAAATCACAATCACCAATGGCGTGCGCCATGTCGCAGCGGCGGAAACCGGAGGCGAATCGCCCTCAGTCGCACTCATGCACTTCCTCGATTCCCGCTGCGATCACAAAAAATCCCGAACGCGAGGCGCCCCCAGCGCAGGTCCTTGCGCGATGTTAATGCATTCGCATCCAAATCCCAACCGCGATCGGACAAAACCATGCGCTGCAATGCAGCGTTGCGAATTGGGCCGGGCGGCCGGCACGCCTCTCGCCATTCGGGATCCGCCGGTACTGCGCGCTATACCGTTTTCCGGCTGGGTCGAATCATGACCGCGCATTCAGGGGGGCCTCGTGGTTCGAGACGCGTGGCGTTGCCACGCTTCTCACCATGAGGGTCGAAGTCCTCATCCAGAGGAGCGCGCTTGGGCGCGTCTCGAAGGATGAAGTCGCGGTGCTGGAATGGTGTAGTCTAGCGTCGCACCGTCGTTTCCGACAGCTCGGCCGTGCTCTTGGCGGCTTCGGTCAGTTCCGCCGAGATCTCGGCGGTTTCCGCCGGCGATCCCCAGCTCGGCGCGTCGCTGCCGTCACCCCATGCCTTCGGCCGGTAGAAGGTATGTACGCCGAACCTGTACATCTTCTTCATTTCGCTGACCCAGGACGGATGCACCCAATAGGCATGGTAGTGCGTCGACTTGCCGACTTCCGGCAGCCAGAGCTGGCCGCCGAGCATCGCCTTGGCGATTTTGCTGGCGCGGTCCCACATATCGGGCTCGCGCACCACGTCGGCGACATTGTCGCAGGCGAAGGTGAACTGGCACGCCATGTGGCGATGCTTGTTCTGGTAGACCACGCCGCAGACCGTCGTGGGATAGAAGCCGGAGAAGGCGCGGTTCATGACCACCTGCGCCACCGCGATCTGGCCGCGCACGGCTTCGCCGCGGGCTTCGAAATAAACCGCCTCGGCAAGACATTTTTCCGATTTGGCGCGGAGCTTGGCGTCGAACAGGCCGAGCCGTTCGGCCGGCGTCATCGTGTGCTGGTTGCCGGTATTGACCTCGCCCTTGGCGGCGATGCTTTCGCCGCTCGCACCCGCTCTGGATGCCTGGTCTGAGGCCGCGGGCAACGATGCCGTGTTTTTCATGTCGGGGTCGGCGGCACCGGGCATCACGACGATCGGTTCTTCACCGGGCTGCCAGCGTTCCATGCTCTCCGCGGGGGCGCCAAGCGAGGCGGTTCCGAAAAACAGGCTCGCGGTCTGCACCGAGAAGCCGTCGCGCGAAGGCTGGGATTCAAGCGGAACCGATTCGGCATCCGGGCCGGCCTTCAGGTCGTCGAGGGGCTGGGCCTCGAGCGACAGTGAGACATCGTATTGAGGAAGCGGCGGCGCGCTCAGCGCCTCCTGCAATTCGGGATCAAGCGGCAGCCGGTCGCCCGGTGCGGCCGCAGCGGTTTTCGCACCGACCACCGAGGCATTGGACGACGACGGATCTTCCAGCGCGGGCGCCGTGTTTGCCGGCGGGAACTTGGCAAGTCGATCGCCCTTGAGCGTGCGGTCGACCTTCGGGAAATCGGAGGCCTGGTAGCGCGGCTTCGGCTGCACCAGCGGATTGCGCGTCACCGCCCCGGCAATGCCGATGCCCTGATTGTCGAGGCTCGCCAACCGGTAGGCCGCGCTCAGCGGCGACGACGTCCCGATCGGACGGCCAAAGCTGTAGGTGGCGACCTGAATGGAACTGACCGCGGAGAATACCCGCTTCTGCCAGCGTTCGGCGACGCCGGGCTGCCGCGCCAGCAGCGATGCGATATCCTGATAGCCGGCTTCGGTCGGGGCCAATGCAAAGATGCAAAGACCAAGGCCGAAGAACGCGAAACGCGCGCCCTTCGGCCGGTTACGCAACTCTAACATCGCAACGCTCACGCAACGCATACACACGCGACCGAACTTCAGTACATCCGTGCAATTCGATCTTTTTTGTTGTTATCGAATTTAGGTTGCGAGGGAGTTAATCGGTGATGCACCGCCGCTACACGCAAGGACTGGCTGGATTTGCGTCCCCGGTATCGAAAGCCTTGGTAAACAGCGGCTCGAGCAGACTGGTAAATATCGCGTCAATAAAAATGGTGAAGGAAGTCTGTCATTCCGGGTTCGCGCTAACGCGCGCCCCGGAATGACGTCACGCACGGCTGATTGTCTTGCCGAGGGCGGCCTGCGCCGCGGCGAGCCGCGCGATCGGTACGCGGTAGGGTGAACAGGAAACGTAGTCGAGGCCGATCTCATGACAGAACGCGACCGAGGCCGGATCGCCGCCATGCTCGCCGCAAATCCCGACCTTGAGATCGGGCCGGGTCTTGCGGCCTCGCGCCACGCCGATCTTGACGAGTTCGCCGACGCCGTCGCGATCGACCGAGATGAAAGGATCGATTTCCAGGATGCCCTTGGCGATATAGGTGCCGAGAAACCCCGCAGCGTCGTCGCGGCTGATGCCGTAGGTGGTCTGGGTCAGGTCGTTGGTGCCGAACGAAAAGAACTCCGCGGTTTTGGCGACATCGCCCGCCAGCAGGCAGGCGCGCGGCAGTTCGATCATGGTGCCGACCTGATAGCTCAGTTTGGCGCCGGTCTCCTTCATCACCGCTTGCGCAATGGCGTCGATCCGCGCCTTGACCAGGTCGAATTCCATCTTGGTCGCGATCAGCGGCACCATCACCTCGAGGCCGACGGCCTTGCCGGTGCGTTTTCCGGCTTCGACCGCGGCTTCGAAGATCGCACGCGACTGCATCTCGGCGATTTCCGGATAGGCAATCGCGAGCCGGCAGCCGCGGAAGCCGAGCATCGGGTTGAATTCGGCGAGGTCGCGGGCGCGATCCGCCAGTCGCCGCGGATCGGTGTTCATGGCACGCGCGACTTCCTCGATCTCGGCCTGGGTGTGCGGCAGGAATTCATGCAGCGGCGGATCGAGCAGCCGGATCGTCACCGGCAGGCCCTTCATGATCTCGAACAGCTCGACGAAATCCGCGCGCTGCATCGGCAGCAGTTTTGACAGCGCGGCGCGGCGGGCCTGTTCGTCCTCGGCCAGAATCATCTCGCGCACGGTGCGGATGCGGGTTTCCTCGAAGAACATGTGCTCGGTGCGGCACAGCCCGATGCCCTCGGCCCCGAACTTGATCGCGGTGCGCGCGTCGTCCGGGGTATCGCCGTTGACGCGAACGCCAAGCTTGCGAACCTGATCGGCCCAGCTCATCAACGTGCCGAACTCGCCTGACATTTCCGGCTCGATCATCGGCATCCGCCCGGCCAGCACCTGGCCCAGCGATCCGTCGATGGTGATGACGTCGCCGGTCTTGAAGGTGCGCGAGCCGATGCTCATGGTGCCGCGGCCGTAGTCGACGCGGACCGTGCCGCAGCCGGAGACGCAGGGCTTGCCCATGCCGCGCGCCACCACGGCGGCGTGCGAGGTCATGCCGCCGCGCGTGGTCAGAATGCCTTCGGCGGCGTGCATGCCGTGAATGTCTTCGGGGCTGGTCTCGATCCGCACCAGAATGACCTTGCGGCCGTCGGCCTGCAGTTTCGCAGCCTCGTCGGAGGAGAACACGATTTCGCCGGCGGCGGCGCCCGGCGAAGCCGGCAGGCCGGTGGCGATGACGTCGCGCTTGGCGTTGGGATCGATGGTCGGATGCAGCAACTGATCGAGCGAAGCCGGATCGATGCGCGATACCGCGTCCTTCCTGGAGATCAGGCCTTCATTGGCGAGTTCGACGGCGATGCGCAGCGCCGCCTTGGCGGTGCGCTTGCCGCTGCGGGTCTGCAGCATCCACAGTTTGCCCTGCTCGACCGTGAATTCCATGTCCTGCATGTCGCGGTAATGCTTCTCGAGCAGCGTGTAGATCCGCGTCAGCTCCCTGAAGGCATCGGGCATTGCGGTCTCCATCGAGGCCTTGTCGGAGCCGGATTCCTGGCGCGCATATTCGGTGATGTCCTGCGGCGTGCGGATACCCGCCACCACGTCCTCGCCCTGCGCGTTGATCAGGAACTCGCCGTACAGCTTGCTGTCGCCGGTCGAGGGATTACGCGTGAAGGCAACGCCGGTCGCCGAACTCTCGCCCATGTTGCCGAACACCATCGCCTGCACGTTGACCGCGGTGCCCCAGGATTCCGGAATGTCGTGCAGCCGACGGTAGGTCACCGCGCGTGCGTTCATCCAGGACGAAAACACCGCGCCGATCGCGCCCCACAGCTGGTCGTGCGGATCCTGCGGGAAATCCTTGCCGGTTTCGCGCGCCACCGCCTCCTTGTAGCGGCCGACCAGGTCGACCCAGTCGTCGCCGCTGAGATCGGTGTCGAGCGTATAGCCCTGGCTGTCCTTGAAAGTATCGAGGATGTCCTCGAAATGATGGTGCTCGAAGCCCAGCACCACGTCCGAATACATGGTGATGAAGCGGCGATAGCTGTCATAGGCGAAGCGGCGATCGCCGGACATCTCGGCCAGCGCCTCCACGGTCCTGTCGTTGAGCCCGAGATTGAGCACGGTGTCCATCATGCCCGGCATCGAGGCCCGTCCGCCGGACCGCACCGACACCAGCAGCGGATTTTTGGCATCGCCGAACGCCTTGCCGGCGAGCTTGCCGACATGGTCCAGCGCCTTTTCGACCTGCGCCTTCAATTCCTTCGGATAGGCTTTGTCGTGGGCGTAAAAATACGTGCATACCGAAGTCGGAATGGTGAAGCCCGGCGGCACCGGCAGGCCGAGATTGGCCATCTCGGCAAGGTTGGCGCCCTTGCCGCCCAGCAAATCGCGCAGGCCCGCTTTGCCTTCCGCCTTGCCGTCGCCGAACGTGAACACCCATTTGCCGGACTTGACGGCTTCGGCCGCTCCCTTGCCTGCAGCGGTTTTGCCGGCCGGCTTCGGCGCCGGCTTGGCAGCGCTCTTTTGCAGCGCCTTGCGGGCGCGGGCCGGCGGCGCCTTGGCCCGGGCCGGTACGGATGACTTTGATTTCGCTGAGACTTTTTTGGTCTTCGCTACGGCTTTGGCCATGACTTGCAATCAATCCGCGAGAGGAGATGGAGGTGGGCGCCTTACACCACTTTGGACGGTTCCGCGCAAGGCGCGAGGGCTGGTCTCGAGCCTACATGTGCAGCCATCGCAGCAGCCCGAGGCCGATCAGGCCGTTCAGGATCAGGAAGATCGCGACCACGAGGTTGAGCAGCCGCGGCATGACCAGAATGAGCAGGCCCGCAATCACAGACATGATGGGTGAAATGTGGGCAACGGTGAGTGTCATATGAAAAGCCTCCGCTATGGCGCTTGGGGGAGATTTCGAATCGAGGCTGTCATTTTAACGGCTATGACGGCTCCACGATAGGATTACGCTCGCCGCTTCAACGAGTTCCGGCGGTCGCGAAAAATGCCGAAAATTGCCGCGGAGAAATCAT
>JBDTKD010000161.1:0-9037 GCA_039935515.1 Bradyrhizobium sp. | reverse complement strand
GGGTTCGATGCTGTCGCATCGCCCCGGAACGACGGCGGCCGCGCGCAATGGATCGGCATCGATGGCGATAGCACCTCGCCGCCGCGTGGTGTAAACGTCAGCCGCGGTCGGCGTGCGCGCTGCCATACAAGGAAAGCCTGGATGAACGCCGCTGCCGACGCGCTTCTGTTTCTTGGCGCGCTGGCCGGCGGCTTCGTATCCGGCCTCGCCGGGTTCGGCATGGCGCTGATGGCGCTGGGAATCTGGCTTTATGTCCTGCCGCCGTCGCTCGCGGTGCCGCTGGTGCTGATCTGTTCGGTGATCGCCCAGACCGCGACGCTGCCGTCGATGTGGCGGACCTTCGACCTCACGCTGGTCTGGCCGTTCATCATCGGCGGCCTCGCCGGCGTACCCCTTGGCACGATGCTGATCGCCCATGCCGATCCGCAGATTTTCAAATTCAGCGTCGGCGTGCTGCTGCTGGTGTTTCCGACCGCGCTGTATTTCCAGCGCAAGCCGATGGCGGTTCGCTTCGGCGGCAAGCCGGCGGATGCCGGCATTGGCTTTGCGGGCGGGATCCTTGGCGGCCTCGCCGGCCTGTCGGGGCCGCTGCCGATCCTGTGGGCGAGCATGCGCGGCTGGGGCAAGGAGGAGCGGCGCGGCATTTTCCAGACGTTCAACTGGACGGTGCTGTTTGCGGCGCTGTGCCTGCAGGCCGCCGCCGGCCTCGTCAAGCTGGAAGTGGTGTGGCTGACACTGCTGGCTTTTCCGGGAACGATGCTGGGCGCCTGGCTCGGCGCGCGGACCTATCACGCCCTGAGCGACAGGAATTTCCGCGACATCGTGCTCGGCCTGTTGTTGCTGTCCGGCATGGGCTTGGTCTGGAACAGTTTTGCCGTGCGCTAAAGCGTTTTCCGGTTCGCTCGAATCATTGTTGCTTCTGCCGAGGCCTCATGGTTCGAGACGCGCGAAGGCGCGCTCCTCACCATGAGGGTCTCAGACCTCATCCTTCAGGAGCATCGCGAAGCGATGCGTCTCGAAGGATGAGGCCATTGAGGTGGAAATTGCGCAAGCTGCCGACGCATGGCGGCCATGCCGGCCGCGTGAGTGCTGTACCCGCGAGAACGAAACCGCTAGTGACTCGCACCATGCCCTTCCGATCATGGTCCCGCGAACGTCTCGGCCTGCTGCTTGGCTTTATCGGCATGGCGATCTTCGGCGGTACGCTGCCGGCGACGCGGATCGCGATAGCGGCGATCGATCCGATGGCGCTCACCGCGCTGCGCACCGCGATTGCCGGGCTGTGCTCGCTGGCGCTGCTGATCGTGCTGCGCCGGCCGCTGCCGCCGCGACGGCTCTGGCCGCAACTCGCGATCGCGATGATCTGCGTCAGCGTGCTGTTTCCGTTGCTGATGGCGCTCGCGCTGCAGACCGTCGACGCCACGCATGGCGGCGTGGTGCTCGGGGTTCTTCCGATCGCCACCGCGCTGGTCGCGGTTCTCATTACGCATGAGCGGCCAAGGCCGTTGTTCTGGATCGCCTCCGTCGGCGGCGCCGCGCTGGTGGTGGCATTTGCGCTGCGCCAGGGTGGCGGCGCACTCTCGACCGGCGATCTCCTGCTGTTCGCCTCGGTCGCCGTTTCCGCGATTGGCTACGCTTTCTCCGGACGACTGACCCTGGAGATGCCGGGATGGGAGGTCATCAGTTGGGTGCTGGTGATGGCATTGCCGATCTCGCTGCCGGCCGCCGCGATCACCATGCCTGCGGACCTCGGTCACATCGCGCTGAAGCCGTGGCTGGCGCTGCTGTACGTCGCGCTGTTTTCGCAATGGATCGGGTTTTTCGCCTGGAACGCCGGCATGGCGATGGGCGGCATCGCACGGGTGTCGCAGGTACAGCTGCTGCAGCCGTTCATCACGTTTGCGCTGGCCGCCTTGCTCAACGGCGAGACCGTCACGCTGCAAATCCTGCTGTTCGCCGCGGCCGTGGTCGCGACGGTGGCGATCTCGACGCGCACCAGAAGCGCAACGTCGACGGCCGTCATTGCGCCACCACACAATCCAACACTGTCATTCCGGGACGCGCCTCTTCGGCGCGGGCCCGGAATCCATAACCACCATCGTGAGTATGGATTCCGGGCTCGCGCTCCGCGCGCCCCGGAATGACGAGGAATAGGAGCGGCGTCCCGGAACGATCTTCATGACTTACCCGGCTGCCGCCATGCGATCGAACCCGGTGACCTGCCGCTCGAACAGCCCGCGATAGATTCCGCCGGCTCGGCTGGCGAGCGTGGCATGGGTGCCCTGCTCGACGATCTCGCCGCGATCGAACACCAGGATGCGGTCGAGGCTGCGTACCGTCGACAGCCGGTGCGCGATCACGATCGAGGTGCGTCCCTTCATCAACCGCTCCATCGCCTGCTGGATCAGGGCTTCCGATTCCGAATCGAGACTCGAGGTCGCCTCGTCCAGGATCAGCACCGGGGCATCGGCGAGAAACGCGCGCGCCAGCGCGACGCGCTGCCGCTCGCCGCCGGACAGCTTGACGCCGCGTTCGCCGACCAGCGTGCCATAGCCTTTCGGCAGCCGCAGGATGAACTCGTGCGCGTTGGCAAGGCGCGCCGCCTGTTCGATCGCGGCCGTGCTGGCGCCCGGCCGGCCATAGGCGATGTTCTCGGCCAGCGAGCGGTGAAACAGGATCGGATCCTGCTGCACGATCGCGATCTGGCTGCGCAGCGAATGCTGCGTCGCCCTGGCGACATCCTGGCCGTCGATCAGGATCCGGCCGCCGCTGACATCGTAGAGTCGCTGCACAAGCTTGACGAACGTGATCTTGCCGGAGCCGGAACGGCCGACCAGCCCGACCCGTTCGCCGGCGCGGATATCGATTGACAGGCCATGATACAGCGGCGTGCGATGGCCGCCATAGTGGAACGTGACATCGTCGAACACGATGCGTCCGCCATGGAGGTCGATCGGCAGCGCGCCGGCGACGTCGGCAATGCCGATCGCCTCGTCGTGGATCGCGACCAGTTCCTCCATGTCGTTGACCGACCGCTGCAGATTGTTGACGTGCATGCCGACGTCGCGCAGATAGGCGTGGATGATGTAGTAGCTGGTCAGCACATAGGTGACATCGCCCGGCGACGCCCGGCCGGCCATCCACAGCAGCACCGCGCCGCCGATCACGGAAGCGCGCAGGCACAACAATACCGAGAGCTGGGCGCCGGCGGTGTAGTTGTAGCGCAGCCAGGTTCGCCGCACCCGCCGTCGCCACCGCGCGATGACGCGCGCCAGCCGTCCGTCCTCGCGGGCCTCGGCGCCGAACGATTTCACCACCGCATTGCAGGTCAACGCGTCGGCGAGCGTGCCGCCGACCCTGGTGTCCCAGGCGTTGGAAATCCGCGCGGCCGGCGCGATGTAGCGCGTCGAGAACAGCACGATCATCGGAACATAGATCGCTGCCCCGACCGCGACCACGAGGCCGAGCGACGGCCAGTGGAGCCCGATCAGGATCATCGACCCCAGCAGCACCGCCAGCGAGGGCAGCAATGCCATCAGGATGGTGTCGTTGAGCAGGTCGAGCGCCCACATGCCACGGGTGATCTTGCGCACGGTCGAGCCGGCGAAGCTGTTGGCGTGCCAGTCGGTCGAGAAGCGCTGCACGCGCATGAACGCCTCGCGCGACACGTCGGACATGATCCGCAGCGTGAACGGCACGATCGCCTGCAGCCCGGCAAGCCGCAGGATCATCGACACCAGGCCGAGCGACACGATCGCGATGAAGGCCGTCAGTGCAGCCTGGCGCGCGGCAGGATCCGACGCGCCCGAGGTCATGGCATCGACCAGGCGGCCGGAAAACACCGGCATGAACAGGTCCGCTACCGTCGCGCCGAGCAGACCGGCGACGACGGCCGCGGCGACCACCGGCTGATGCAGCCAGTGGCGGAACATGAAGGGCAGCACCACCCGGATCGCGGCGGGGCGCTTGTCGAGTTGAGCGGTCATGGCGTCATCCGGCTGCGCGCCTGCACAGGCCGGCTCCATTGCTTGACGGGCGGCGGCAAGGGCCGGCGCGCACGCGTCGTTGAAAATTCCGATAGCTTTTCGATAGTTATTGTGAAGTCTCGGAAGATCGGGACGTCAGGCCCGACCGAAGCTGACGGCGTTGGCCCTCAAAAACTGAGGCAGGCGTCCAGCATGGACATCGGGCGCGAGGGCGCGATCTGCGAATAGATTGAAATCATGCAAATCCCTCCCCGCTTCGAGCGACAATTTGCCGCTTATAAATCCATTGCGGGGGTTTTGCAATATCCGCCGGCGCGCGCGCCGCGAAATGAGAATTTGCAAGGCACGTCCGGCATTTGCGCCGCAACCCGATGCCCGCTTTCGTTTGATTTGCCGAACCGCCTGTGTTGAGCTTCGGCCAAGCCGTCGGCAAGGCGGATCACAAAGGGAGACACGTCCATGGCCAGACCAGGCATGAAATTCGCGCATTTTCTAATGGCAGCCGCTGCCGTATTCGCCGGTGGCGCGGCCCAGTCCGCCTTCGCCCAGTCGAACGGGCCGATCAAGATCGGCGTCATCGCCGAGGTCCAGTCGATCGCCGGCGCGGCAACCCCGGGCGGCGCTCAAATCGCCGCCGACGAAATCAATGCCAAGGGCGGCATCAACGGCCGCAAGATCGAGATCGTCTCCTATGACAACAAGAGCTCGTCCGCCGATTCGGTTCGCGCATTCCAGCGCGCCGTCTCGGACGACAAGGTCAGCGCGGTGATCGCCAGCTACATCAGCGAGGTCGTGCTGGCGCTGGAGCCCTGGGCGGCACGGCTGCACATGCCGCTGATCACCCCCGGCGCCGCCAGCAACGAGATCACCAAGGCAATTCACAACGACTACGACAAGAACAAATACACCTTCCACGGCTACCTGACCTCGGCGGCACAGGCGCTGGCGGTTTGCGCTGCCGCCAAAGACCTGCTGGTCGACGGCATGAAGATGAAGACCGCCGTGATCATGAGCGAGGATGCGGCATGGACCAAGCCGCTGGACGAGGGCTATGAAACCTGTCTGCCGAAAGCGGGCCTGAAGGTTCTCGACCACATCCGCTTCTCGCCGGATACCACGGATTTCACGCCGATCTTCAACCAGCTCGAAGGCAAAAAACCGGACGTGATCGTGACCGGCATCGCGCATGTCGGCGTGCAGCCGACCGTGCAATGGAAGAATCAGCAGGTTCCGATCCCGATGTTCGGCATCAGCGCCCAGGCGCTGAGCCCGACCTTCTGGGGCGACACCAACGGCGCCGCCGAAGGCATTCCCTCGCTGGCGGTTGCGACCGCCACCACGGCGGTGACACCCAAGACCAAGCCTTTCGCCGCGGCGTTCAAGGCCAGGTTCGGTTCGGACCCGGCCTATACCGGCTATACCGCCTATGACGACGTCTACATCATCGCCGATGCCATCAAGCGCGCCGGCTCGACCGATCCGGACAAGATGGTCGCCGAACTCGAGAAGACCGACTACGTCGGGACGATCGGACGCATCCAGTTCTACGGACGCGACGATCAGTTCACCCACGGCCTCAAATACGGGCCGGACAATGTGAGTGGAATGGTGTTTCAATGGCAGGACGGCAAGCAGGTCACGGTGTGGCCGGCCAAGATCGCCGAGGGCAAGCTGAAATATCCGAGCTTCGCCCGGCCGACCAATTGATCGATCGGAGCGATAGCCCCGCGATATTGTTGTCGCGGGGCTAAAGCGTTTTTCGGTTCACTCGAATCGTGGTCGCCTCTCCCGAGGCCTCGTGGTTCGAGACGCCGCGCAAGGCGCGGCTCCTCACCATGAGGGTCCGAGTCCTCATCCTGAGGAGCAGCGCGAAGCGATGCGTCTCGCAGGATGAAGCCATCAAGGGGCAAATTCCAAAGGACGCGCTCATGCGGCAAATCAGAATCGGCGACATCACCATCGATGCGGTGATCGAACGCGAAGGCCCGTGGCGACGGCCGCAGGATTTCTTCCCGGCCTATGACGAGGCCGTCTTCCAACGCCATCTGCCCTCGATGGCGCCCGAGGTGTTCGACGCGGCACTGGGGATGATGGTCATCACCTATCAGACCTTCGTGGTGCGAACGCCGCACCACACCATCCTGGTGGACACCTGCACCGGCGAGCACAAGGGGCATCCGCCGCCGTTTGATTTCCCCGGCAAGGAGCGCTGGCGCAACGAGTTGTTCGCGCTCGGCATCGGCTTCGACAAGGTGGACTATGTGTTCTGCACCCATCTTCACATCGACCATACCGGCTGGAACACCACGCTGCGCGACGGCCGCTGGGTGCCGACCTTCCCGAATGCGAAATACATCTTTCACAAGAACGAGTATGCGGTGTGGGAGGCGGAGCATGCGCGCGGCGCCAATCCGCCCGGCACGGTGTTCCGCGACAACTGCCTGCCGATCGTCGAAGCCGGCCAGGCGCTGCTGGTCGACGACGATTACGCGCTGGACGATACCATCACGCTGACGCCGACGCCCGGGCATTCGCCCTGCCATTGCTGCGTCAACATTTTCTCCCGCGGCCGCCGCGCCGTCGTCACCGGCGACATGATGCACCACGTGATCCAGTGCCGGGAGCCCGACTGGTCGCCGCGGGTCGACTGGGATCCGAAGCAGGCCGCGGTGTCGCGGCGCAAATTCCTTTCTTCCGTCGTCGATACCGACACGCTGATCCTGCCGATCCATTTCCCCAACCCGACGGCAGGTCGGGTCACCGCGGATGGCGCGCGCTTCAACTACCGCTTCCAGCGCGATTGAGCGGGGCACCGGCCCGTGGCCTCGTGGTTCGAGACGCGCGGCGTTGCCGCGCTCCTCACCATGAGGGTCTAGCGAGACCTCTTCCTGAGGAGCCGCGCTCTTGCGCGGCGTCTCGAAGGATGAAGCCGCGGTGCTGAAGACAACTAATGCGCGGGCGCGGAAACCGGGGCCGCCGGCTTTTTCAGCAGCATGACCAGCAGGCTCAGCCCGCCATAGAACAGCGTCAGCATCAGGAAGGCGTCGCCATAGCCCATCACCACCGCCTGACGGTGAACGATCTGCGACAATTGCTTCAGCGCCATCAGCGAGGCATCGCCCATGCCCTGCATGCGCTGGGTCAGCATGTTGAGGGTTTCGGTCGCGGTGGCGTTGCCCCAGTTGACGCGGTCCTGCAGCCGCGAGATGTGCAGGTCGGTGCGGTCGTTCAGCACCTCGTTGATGATCGCGAGCCCGACCGCGCCGCCGAGGTTGCGGGTCAGGTTGAACAGGCCGGAGGCGTTCTTGACCCGGTCCGGCGGCAAGGTGCCGAGCGCGATGTTGTTGGTCGGTACCATCGCGCACATCATGCCGATCCCGCGCAGGATCTGCGGCACCAGCAGTTCATAGAAATCGTAATCGCGGGTGATCCAGGTCATCTGGTAGGAGCCGAGCGCGAAGATGACGAGTCCGGCGGCGATGATATAACGCATGTCGACCTTGAGCATCAGGCGTCCCACGATCGGCGCCATCAGGAACATGGTCACGCCGGAGACGAACATGGTCTCGCCAATCATCAGCGCGCTGTAGCCGCGCACCTCCGCGAGATAACGCGGATAGACGTAGGTCAGGCCGTAAAGGCCGATGCCGATGCAGAACGAAATCAGGCAGCCGACGCCGAAATTGCGGTTGGTGAAGGCTCTGATATCGACAATCGGCTCTTCCGCGGTCAGCACGCGGTAGAAGAAGGCGATGGCGGAAACGGCGCCGACCGCGGCGCAGATCGCGACCGAATTATCCTGCAGCCATTCATATTGCGGCCCCTCCTCCAGCACATATTCGAGCGAGCCGAGGAATCCGCCCATCGCGATCAGGCCGAACCAGTCGAAGCGATCGAGCAGCGCGAAGTTCGGCTGATCGAAATCGACCAGCGCGAGCACGCCCAGCGTAATGCCGACACCGGGCACCACGTTGATGAAGAACAGCCAGTGCCATGACAGCGCATCGGTGATGTAGCCGCCGATCGTCGGCCCGATGGTCGGCGCCAGCGTTGCGACGAGGCCGATGATCGGCCCTACGATATGGAATTTGGAGCGCGGGAACACCGTATAGGCCGAGGCGAACACCGTCGGGATCATGCCGGCGCCCAAAAAGCCCTGGATCGCCCGCCACACGATCATCTGTTCGATCGACGAGGCGAATCCGCACAGGAAGCTCGCGAACGTGAAGCCGCTCGCCGAAATCGCGAACAGCAGTCGGGTGCCGAGTGCGCGCGACAGGAAACCGGACAATGGAATCGCGATCACTTCGGCGATCAGATACGAGGTCTGCACCCAAGATACTTCGGTCGCACTGGCCGACAGGCCGGCCTGGATCTCGGTAAGCGAGGCCGAAACGATCTGGATGTCCAGGATCGACATGAACATCCCGAACACCATGATCAGGAATGCTATCAGCCGGCGCGGCGCGATGCGCTCGGCCGGCGCGGCGGCGGCATTCATCATCGTGGGCGCGGCGGTGACGGCGTCAGCCATGGTCAGCTCGGGTCAAGATGGCTCATGAACGGACGCACCGCCCGAGCCAAGAATTATTGCGGATGGATCATGGTCGGCGCGTCGAGGTCGGCGTCGCTGTCGGCATCCTTGGCACCCGCCCTGGTATCTACCGTGGTGTAAACCGACATGCCGGCGCGCAGCAGGTTCTGACTCGCGACCCCTTTCGGCACCCGAATGCGAACCGGAAGCCGCTGCACGATCTTGGTGAAGTTGCCGGTGGCGTTGTCCGGCGGCAACAGCGTGAACACCGAGCCGGCCGCCGGCGCAACGCTGTCGACAACGGCTTCGAACTTGCGGTGGCCGTAGGCGTCCACCGAGATCGTCACCGGCTGACCGGGGCGGATGCGCCTGAGTTGCGTTTCCTTGTAGTTGGCATCGATGAAGACGTCATCGAGCGGCACCACGTTGCCCAGCCGTTGTCCCACCACGATATAGTCGCCGGTCGAGACCAGGCGGTTGGAGAAGGTGCCGTCAACAGGGGCGCGGACCGAGGTGA
>JBDTKD010000160.1:0-2817 GCA_039935515.1 Bradyrhizobium sp. | reverse complement strand
GCCGGGGAATGAGGCCAATGATGGTTCGCATCAAAACCGACTTGCCGCCGCCGGAAGCACCCCCCAGGCCAAGGATCTCGCCTCGGCGAACATCCAGCGACAGATGGTCGATCACCACATGGGTATTGAAGCCGACCACCAAGTCCTTGACGCGAATTGCAAACTCACCGGCGAAATCCTGCATCGTCACATTCCGATCGATGCAAAGAAGATTGCAAACAGCCCGTCGAGAACGATCACCAGAAAGATCGATTTCACCACCGAAGTGGTGGTATGCTTGCCGAGCGACTCGGCGCTGCCCTTCACCCGCAGGCCTTCGCTGCTGGCGACGATGCCGATCACCAGCGCCATGAACGGTGCCTTAATCATGCCAACCTCGAAGCTCGTCACAGACACGGCATCATGCAGCCGCGCAATGAAGACCGCCGGTCCCATGCCTCCGTAGAACCATGCGACCAAACCGCCGCCATAGAGGGCCGCCATCGATCCAATGAAGGTCAGGATCGGCAGCGCACAGACCAGCGCGACGATACGAGGCAGGATCAGCACTTCGACCGGATCAAGGCCCATGGTGGACAGGGCATCGATTTCCTCCCGCATTTTCATCGAACCAAGCTCGGCGGTGTAGGCGCTGCCGGAACGGCCGGCGACCATGATGGCGACGATCAACACCCCGAGCTCGCGCAGCACCAGAATGCCGACCATGTCCACGACGTAGGAATCGGCGCCGAATTTGCGGAAATGGAAGATGCCCTGCTGCGCGATGATGGCGCCGATCAGGAACGTGATCAGCACGATGATCGGGATTGCCTGCCAGCCTACTCTGTAGAGCTGATAGAATAGCGACGTCACCCGCAGCGATCTCGGCCGGCGCAGCACCCCGGAGATCGCCGTGAAAAGCGCCCCCAGCATCTGCAGGAAGACGGTCAGGTCTTCCGTAGCATCGATCGCGGAACGGCCGACGTCGCTCACTTTCACCAGCACCGGATTTGGCGCCGGCGCAGAGGCGGGATTGTGACGATTAACCTGGCGCACCTCCTCGATCAGGCCGGCATAGTTATCGGCAACACCGACCACATCGGCATGACTACCGGCGGACCGCGCTCGTCGCGACATTTTTTCGAGCAGCCAGGCCCCAAGCGTGTCGAGTTCGCGCACGTCGCGCAAATCGAGTCTTACGGTTTTCGACCGGTCCAGCTGTGCTGCGACGGTGCCGAAGAGCGCTTCCAGGACGGTTGCGTGGGCTGCGGTCCAGGATCCGCTCGGGTGCAACTCGAGCCCGTCGCCTGATGACATAACGGTTAACTGCGGTGCGGCCGCCAAGATGTATTCCTCATGGATGCAAGATCATTCCTACGCGCCCCGACGGCATTCAAATTGACCTACCTCATGACCGGCGACAGGCCGATGCGACGCTGTTGACGCAAATCAATAGCTGTACCGCCGGCTCGCGTAAATTCAATCGCGCATGGAAACCCCGGCTGGGACCATGCAAAAAAGGCGAACCCAATGTCCGACTCGACCGATTTGAGAGATGAGCTGCAGACACTCAAGGGCGGCGTATCGCGCTTGCTCAACATCACGCGTGATGAAATCCTGCACAAGTCGGAGACTGGCGCGGATGCCCTCTCCGACCAGATCAAGGCTGCGCTCATCGATCTCGGCGAGACCCTGAACGAACGAGAAAGCCATTTCGAAAACGCTGTTTCGGATCGTCCGACGGCAACACTCGCCTCGGCATTCGCGCTTGGCGTCGGTGTTCGCTTCATGCTGAGGAGGCACTGAGGTGAACACGGAGAATGTCGCCAAACACTTGCGCGTGTTGTGGCGCACCGACAGGATAATGATAATCACCGAGATCCGGATGCGGCATTTGCTGGTCGGCCTGGAACTGCGGGCATTTGCGGCATTGATCGCGGCCTTCGGCATGCTGATGCTGGAGCTATCAGCCTATTTCGCGCTTGTCCAGATCTGGAGCGCCATCTTCGCGGCGGCCATTCTTGACGCGCTCAACTTCGCGATCGCCGCCTGTCTGTTCGCGATCTCCGCGAGGCCGACGAGGGGGCGTGAACTCGAGCTCGCGACCGAAATCCATGGTTCCGCGGTCGATGCGCTGCAGCTTGAGGCGCAGGCGCTGCAGTCGCAGGTGTCTGGAATGATGCATCATCCGCTAAACGGCATTCTACCGTTGCTGATCGTGCCGCTGATGACGACCATCATCGGGAACCTGAAGAAGCCAGTAGCCCCAGCACAAGCGTCCCCCGTGGCCGCCACCGCGGAGCAGAAGTGATCGCAGGCCGCGATACAAACAAGGAGCGACCCCACATGCAAAACGTCCATTCCAACCCGATCCTGAATACATCCCTTCCCGCTCAGTTCCGGCTGATTCGTATCGAGCTTGCACGCGAAACCGGTCACCCCGAGGGCGACGCTGACGTGGCCTATGTGATCGTCGCGCCGCTCGATGCTGACGACCGGATCGATCCAACACTTTGGCGAAAGCACCGCGAGGCATGCCGGATCGCGCGATTGAGGCCCAACCAGGAGGACGACCACGGTCATCTGGTTCATCGTCAAGGCGGCGGCTGGTTGTTCCACTACGACACCACGGCTCACATGCCGGATGAGGTCGGGTTTCACTTCGCTGAAGAGCGTTTCATATTCGGCGAATATGTCTCAACCAACGAAGGCGGCAAGTTGCACACCTACCGCGTCGTATCGGTCACTCGGCTCTAGTCTAGTCAAGTCAGGAACCAAAAGCGCATTTTTTCAACTCTCTGCGCGGTTGGCTTCGGTAGTTCCCAATTCAAGGGTCAC
>JBDTKD010000159.1:0-3388 GCA_039935515.1 Bradyrhizobium sp. | reverse complement strand
GCGAGCAGCGTGAGCCGGCGCGGCTTCAGGATCTTTCGTGGGGCATGTTGTGTGGTGTTCGATTGATCATTCATGACGGCTTCTCCAAAATATCGGGCGGGAAAATCCCTGCTGCCAACATGGAGCACGCACATTACGGTGTCCTGTTCGCACGATTAATCTTTGGCAAGAAGCCTGCGACGAAGCACCGCGGTCGTATCGTGCGTCGTGCGCCGAGGAAATCCGGCACGCAAAACATGGACAATTTTTAACGGAACAATTCGCCCGCGGGCTCCCTTTAGCATGGGGGCGGCTCATCAGGAGAACCGCCATGAAGCTTCATCTCATAGCCATCGCAACCGCCGCCGCACTCGCATCCGGGATCGGGGCCGCGTCAGCGGCCGATCATCAGGCCATGTCGAACACCTCAGCGAAGCCAGCGATGCAATCAATGGCGAAAGACAATCTTTCGCTGACACGTTCACAGCAACGAACGGCCTGGAGAGATATCAGCAAAGCGGCAACCAGCCAGAAGGCCCCCGGCGGCTTCACCGCCTCGGTTGGCGCCACTATCCCGAACGACATCTCGCTTAAACCCATGCCGGCCAAGGTGGCAACGCGCATCTCTTCGCTGAAGCCTTACGACTATGCCCTGCTCCACGGCAAATTGCTGATCGTAAATCCGAATGACAAGAAGGTCGTCGATGTGATCAACCGCCGGGCCTGATCGCCGCGGTTCGGAGGTGCTGGCCCGGGCGGGATTGCAACATCCCGCCCGGCGATGCCGCGAAAGTCCAACCGAACCGGCGGCCCGAGATTCCGTACCACGACAATTGAAGCTGTGGGCCGTGCTTGGTGCACGCCCATCCGCTGCAAAAATGTTCCAAGGGAACCGAACGATTTCGTCCCCCGGAGAGTTAAGGCGATGGCCGCAATTATGCGTGTTGGGGAGAGCCGCGGGCCATCATGATGAATTCGGTGATAGTCCGCATCGTCGATCTCTGTGCCCGCTTTCGCTGGACAGTCATTGTTCTGGGAACGCTGCTGATGCTTGGGGCAGCGGCATATGATGCCGCGCGATTTTCCGTGAATACGGATGTCGAAGGGTTGATTTCGCAGAGCCTGCCGTGGCACCAGCGCCAACTGCAGCTATCCCAGGCGTTCCCGCAAAAGGGCATTTCGGCGGTCGTGAGGGCGCCGACGGCGGAGAACGCCGAACAGGCCACCAACGCGCTGGCGCAGGCGCTGGCAAAAGACCCGAAGCTGTTTCCACTGGTCGGACAGCCCGACAGCGGCGACTTTTTCGAGCGCAACGGCCTGTTGTTTGACGACCCCGCCGATGTCAAAAAAAGCGTCGCGGGACTGACGCATGCCCGTCCTCTCCTTTCCGTGCTCGCCGGCGACCCCAGCCTGCGCGGGGTTATGCAGGCGCTCACGTTTGCGGCGCAGAGTGTCGAGGCCGGCAAGCTCAAGATCGAGCAACTCGCCTGGCCACTTTCGCTCGCGGACCGGACCTTGAACGATGTCCTGTCCGGAAAGCCCGCGGCATTTTCCTGGCAAGAGCTGCTGCAGGGTCATGCGCTGCCCGAACGAAAGCTGCAGCACTTTGTCGAAGTTCAGCCCGCGCTTGATTTCAAGACCCTGCAGCCCGGCCGCGTGGCCACCGAGGGGATTCATCGAGCTGCGGCCGATCTGGACCTTGCCGGCAAGTTCGGCGCCAAGGTCGATCTCACCGGACAGGTGCCGATGAATGACGACCAGTTCTCGGTCATCCGGCACAGCGCGCTGCGCGACACCTTGACGGCCGTGTTCGGCGTCCTGATCATTCTCTGGCTGGCGCTTCGTTCCTGGAAAATCATTGCCGCGGTGTTCTTCAGCCTGATGGTGGGGCTTGCGGCGACTGCCGCGCTGGGGCTCGCGCTGGTCGGTTCCTTCAACCTGATCTCGATCGCGTTCTTCGTGCTGTTTGTCGGCCTCGGGGTCGATTTCGGCATTCAGTTCAGCGTACGCTATCGCAGCGAACGGCACGAACACGGCGATCTGCGCGAGGCGCTGCGGTCGACCGCCCGCAAGGCCGGCGATCCGCTCGCTTTGGCCGCTGCGGCCACCGCCGTGGGATTTTTCGCTTTTCTGCCGACCAGCTATCGCGGCCTTTCGGAGCTCGGACTGATTGCCGGCTGTGGCATGCTGATCGCGTTCTTCTGCAGCATCACGCTGGTGCCGGCGATGCTGGCGATGCTAAATCCGCCGGGCGAGGTCGAGGCCGTCGGCTTCAAGGGCCTCGCGCCGCTCGATGATTTTCTGCAGCGGCACCGGATCGCTGTCATCGCCGGCACCATCCTGCTGGTCCTTGCGGGCTCACCGCTGTTGCTGCATCTGCCGTTCGACTTCAACCCGATCAATTTGCAGAGCCCCGACTCGCCTTCCGTCGTGACCTATCGCGCGTTGCAGAAATATCCGCAAACCAACGGCAACGATGCCGAGATACTGGCGCCGTCGATCGATCGAGCCGATGCCATCGCCAAACAACTGGCAGCGCTTCCCGAAGTCTCGAACACCTTGACGCTGCACAGCTTTATCCCGACCGACCAGGAGCAGAAGATTGCGGCGATAAAGGCCGCTGTGCGCAGCCTGGGCCGTGTCCTCAATCCGCCGAAACAGCAGCCCGCCCCCAGCGACGAGGAAGTGGTCGCGGCGATCCAGACCGCCTCTGCAGAGCTTTCCAGGGCCGCAGGCAACGGAACCAGTTCCGACGCCGAGACCGCCCGCCATGTTTCCGGTCTGCTTCAGCGTCTCGCCAGCGCCGATTCCGCCACCCGCGGCAAGGCTGCCGCGGCGCTGGTGCCACCGCTAGTCCACGATCTCGATCAGTTGCGCAGAAGTTTCGCGCCCCAGATGGTGTCGATCAAGACGCTGCCGCCGGATCTGGTCAGGGATTGGGTATTGCCGGACGGCCGGGCCCGCGTTCAGGCGATACCGAAGGGTGATCCCAATGACATCAACGTGCAGCGAAACTTCGCGACCGCGGTGCTTCGCGCCGAACCCACGGCTACCGGCGCCGCGATCAGCTACTACGAGTCGGGCAAAGCCGTGACGGCGGCGTTCATCGAAGCCGGCGTTCTTGCGCTGGTCGCAATCGCGATCCTGCTGTTCGTCGCTCTGCGGCGCGTGACGGACGTGCTTCTGACGCTGGTCCCGCTGCTGCTCGCCGGCGCCGTCACGCTGGAGATTTGCGTGCTCGACGACTTCGCGCTCAACTTCGCCAACATCATCGCGCTTCCGTTGCTGCTCGGCGTCGGCGTCGCGTTCAAGATCTACTACATCATGGCATGGCGGGCCGGAAAAACCGGCCTGCTGCAATCGACGCTGACCAGAGCAGTGATCTTCAGTGCCCTGACCAATGCCGTCG
>JBDTKD010000158.1:0-4706 GCA_039935515.1 Bradyrhizobium sp. | reverse complement strand
CCGGCCTTCATCGAGGTCGGCGAAGAGGACGGCCGCCGTCGGATCGCGGTGCGCGGCCGCGCCGGCGGCACACCGGGCTTGTTCTGGCTGGGCGGCTTCAATTCGGACATGCAGGGCACCAAGGCGGTCGCGCTCGATGCCTGGGCCGCCGAACATGGCCGTGACTGTGTCCGGTTCGATTATTCAGGCCATGGCGAGTCCGGCGGCGCCTTCGTCGACGGTACCGTCGGGCGCTGGCTGCAGGAAGCGGTTGCGGTGTTCGAGCAGTTCTGCGCCGGCCCGCAGGTCGTGATCGGCTCATCCATGGGAGGATGGATAGCGCTGCTGCTGGCGCGCGAAATGGCGCGGCGCCCCCTGGGCCGCGGCTCGCTGGCCGGGCTGGTATTGATCGCGCCGGCGCCGGATTTCACCGAAGAGCTGATGTGGAAGGGCTTTGCGCCGGAAGTCCGGCAGCAAATCGAAACCAGCGGCGTCTGGCTGCGGCCGTCGCAATATGGCGAGCCCTATCCGATCACGCGCGCCCTGATCGAGGACGGCCGCCGTCATCTCGTACTCGGCGGCGCCATCGCAGTCGGGTGTCCTGTCCGCATTCTGCAGGGCGCGCAGGATCCGGATGTGCCCTGGCAGCATGCCTTCGCCTTGACGCAGCGGCTGCCGAGCGAAGATGTGGTGTTGACCATGATCCAGGACGGCGACCACCGTCTGTCGCGCCCGCAGGACATCGCGCGGATCATTGCGGCGGTGGCCGAGATGGGGTGAGCCGTCGCGGGGCCTGACGACCATGATCGGGAGAAGCGGCATTTGGCGGAATGACGAGGGCCTATGGCGGCGGCGGCTTCGCCATCGGCTTGCGCTGCGCCAGCGCCGCCACGGTCGAGGTCCCGATCGGGCCGCGTTCGTCATAGAGGCAGCATTCGCCGATCGCGATGCCGTCGGTGGCGTGGTGGTTCACCACGTCGAATCCGATCCATGGCGTGGCCGGCAGGCGATGCAAATACAGCGTGACGTCGCTGTTGATATAGCCGAGGCCGCGGTCGCCGGCATTGGCGAAGGGGCTGGCGAAATCCGCCGCTACCGCCGCCCGCACGAAGGGCGTCAGCGGCGTGCCCTCGACCAGGTCGCGCACCTCGCTCATCCAGAGCCGGCGCGGGCCGACGGTGCCCATCGCGCCTGTGATCGGGCGGGTGGTCCATTTGCCATTCATGCCAAGACGCGGATCGGTCGGAGCCGGAATCTCCGAGGGCGCAGGCACGTCCCAATTCGGCGGCGTCCAGACCCGGCCGTCCGGATTTTGCGTCTTGCGCAGCAACTGGCAGGAGGCCCGCGCCATGCTGACGCCGCCGCTGAAGAAATCGGCCTCGATCACCCGGATGCGCATGCCGTTGCGCACGAGCCCGGTCTTGACCTCGATCGGCGCGAAGCCGGGCAGCCGGAACATGTCGACCGTCAACCGCGCCGGCACGAAGTCGTCGCCGCCGTGGCGTTGCTCGATCACCGACGCCAGCAGCCCGATGATGACGCGGCCGTGCAGTGATGTCGGATCCCACGGGCCGTTCGCGGCCGGGGTCGGGATGAAGACGTCGCCGTCCGTGGTGAAGAAAGGCTGATGGGTCATGGCGCGGGACCATGGCGGATTTTGCGCGCTGAAATCAAGAGGTCGCGGCCGCCTCATCGTCCTTCGAGACGCGGCGAAGACGCCGCTCCTCAGGACGAGGCGTTGGACCCTCGTGGTGAGGAGCGCCGAAGGCGCGTCTCGAACCACGAAGTCGTCGCCGCCTCATGGGGAGGCGCGGGCATGCTGCCATTCCTCCCGCACGCTTTCATCCGCCTCGGTGCGGATCGCATCTGATGCCAGTTTCACAAAGGCCTCGCGCGCCATCAATTGCGACAACGCCCACACCGCGGCGCCGCGAATCGACGGGGCTTCATCTTCGAGCAGGCGCGTGGCCTCCTCGGCGAGAGCGCGATCACCGGAATTGCCGATCGCGATCAGCACATTGCGAATGAATCGCACGCGGCCGATGCGCTTGACCGGCGATTTGGCAAACAGCGCCCGAAATGCCGCGTCGTCGAGCCTTGCCAGCGCGGCGAGATCGGGGACGCGCAGCAGCGCGCGGGCGGCGAGCCTCGCCTCGCGGCCCTGTTGCGCGAACTTGTTCCAGGGGCAGACCGCGAGGCAATCATCGCAGCCATAGATGCGGTTGCCGATGGCGGCGCGGAATTGGTGCGGGATCGGGCCCTTGTGTTCGATGGTGAGGTAGGAAATGCAGCGCCGCGCGTCGAGCTGGTAAGGCGCCGGAAAGGCTGCGGTCGGGCAGATGTCGAGGCAGGCCCGGCATGAACCGCAATGGTCGGTGTCGGCAGGATCGGACGGCAACTCCGCCGCGGTGAAGATCGCGCCGAGAAACAGCCATGAACCGAATTCGCGCGAGACCAGATTGGTGTGCTTGCCCTGCCAGCCCAGTCCTGCCGCCTGCGCCAACGGCTTTTCCATCACGGCTGCGGTATCGACGAACACCTTGACCGCGTCGCCAGAGCTCGCAACCAGCCAGCGTGCCAGCGTCTTCAGCCGCTGCTTGATCAGGTCGTGATAATCGTCGCCCTGTGCGTAGACCGAAATGGCGCCGCGGCTGCGCTGCTGCAGGATGGCCAGCGGATCCTGGTCGGGTCCGTAATTGACGCCGAGCATGATCACGGAGCGGACGCCCGGCCACAGCCCGCGCGGATCGGTACGGCGTTCCGGCCGATCGGCGAGCCAGCCCATGTCGCCAAAGGCGCCGGCATCGAGAAAGGCACGAAAATGCCTGGCGGCATCCGCAATCGCGTCAGGCGCGGTGACGCCGATGCAATCGAAGCCGAGTGCGCGGGCTTCGGCGGTCAGCGCCGCCTTCAGCTCGGCCGGCGCGCGCGTGACGGCTGGTTTCAGAAGTCGAGGTCCACGTAGGTGCGTGACGCCGGCACGCCCGCCAGCCATTCGCTCAGCAGCGGACGGAACGACGGGCGGGATTTCACCCGCGCGTACCAGGCCTTTGCCGCGTCGTCCTCGATCCATGGCACGTCGCCCAGATAATCGATCGCCGAGAGGTGGGCTGCGGCGGCGAGGTCCGCATAGGTCAACCGGTCGCCGGCAAGGTAATTCCGCGTCCGCGCCAGCCAGCCGATATAAGCCAGATGATAGCGCACATTGGCCTTGGCCGCGCGGATCACCTCGGCCGCCGGCGCGCCGCCGCCGTGGCCCTCGCTCATGAAGCGCTTGTAGATGCGTTCGGTGACCAGCGGGTTGGAGGCCTCTTCGAAGAATTTCTCGTTGAACCACGCCAATAGCCGGCGCACTTCGATGCGCTCGGCCATTGTCGTCGGCAGCAGCCGGCGTTCGTCCATCGCAGCGCCGCAGCACTCGTCCAGATATTCGACGATGGTGCCGGCGCCGGGAACCGGCGGCATGCCTTCCGATACCAGCACCGGGGTGGCCCCGGCCGGATTGAGCGCGAGGAAGGCCTCGCGGCGTTCCCAGACGCGCTCCTCCACCAGCCGCAGGTCGAGACCGTGTTCACCGAGCGCCAGGCGAATGAAACGTGAATGGGGACAGAACGGGTGATGAAACAATGTGAACATGCAGTCCTGATAATTGCGTGGTGCTTAACAAATCCTGACCGGCCGGGCGCGGCGCCAAACTACCTAAGCGCGCGGATCAGGCAACCTGTGTTTTGGCGTTTTTTGCGATTGCGGCAAGGGGGCGAATAAGCGAGAAGAACCCGGCTTTTTTCCCTCGTTTCGACCATAACGGACCGGATCATGATGTCTGATGCAGTAAGGGCGGTGATTCTCGGCATTATCGAGGGCGTTACGGAATTCCTGCCGGTATCTTCGACCGGCCATCTGCTGCTGGCGGAACGATTCTTCAATCTCGGCGAAGGCAGTTTCTGGAACAGTTTCACGGTGCTGATTCAGCTCGGCGCGATTCTGGCGATTGTCGTGATCTATTTCGCAAGATTGTGGCGAATCGCACTCGGCATGTTCTCCAATCCCGACGACCGGCGCTTCGTCATCGGCGTGCTGGTGGCGTTTCTGCCCGCGGTGGTGATTGGTCTGATCGCGGGCAAATACATCATGGAGGTGCTTTTCAATCCATGGGTGGTTTGCTTTTCGCTGATCGTCGGCGGCGCGATCCTGCTGTGGGTCGACCAGCTCGATCACAATCCGCATCAACACGACGCCACCAGGTTCCCGCTGCCGATGTATCTTGTGATCGGAGTTGCGCAGTGCTTTGCGATGATTCCCGGCGTGTCGCGCTCCGGCGCCAGCATCGTCGCGGCAATGCTGCTCGGGGCCGACAAGCGTGCCGCGGCCGAGTTTTCGTTTTTCCTCGCGATCCCGACCATGATCGGCGCGTTCGCCTATGATTTCTACAAGAACCGCGCCGACATGAACGCCGATCATCTCGGCATCGTCGCGATCGGATTCGTGGTCTCGTTCGTGACCGCGATCGTGGTGGTGAAGACATTCCTGAATTATGTCACCCGCAACGGCTTCACGCTGTTCGCGTGGTGGCGCGTCATCGTCGGTACGCTCGGCCTGATCGCGCTGGCGATGGGGAGGTAGAAACAAGCCGTAGGCGATGGGCGGGTGTTGTCTTCCGCAGCGTCAGCGCCGATCGAGAGTCGTCCCCGCGAACGAGCGTGTGAAGGAAACGGGTTTCGATCTTA
>JBDTKD010000157.1:0-3431 GCA_039935515.1 Bradyrhizobium sp. | reverse complement strand
CTTTATCCGTCTCTGTTTGGCGGAAAGCCGGATAAGCTCTACCTCGTGAAACGAGCATCAAAGACGAAGCCGGAGCCGGTTTACATCACGCTCTCGGTCGAGCAGCTGCGGGAGATCGCGGACACGATCGAGCACGGCAAACGCCAATGTGCCGCCTTCATTATCTGGCTGCGTCTTCGCGACATACCCATTGAGGAATTACCAAAAGGGTACGGAATCTACGGAGGTGACCCTATGCCAGAGCCCCTTGAGATACCGGCGAGGATAACTGGATCCCGATGCCCTTGCTTGGCACAACGAGCATTGTTTTAGGGGATGATGGACAACCGTCGATGACGCTGAACGAACTTGACACACTGATGCGCATGGCAGCTTTTGAGCATGTGCGAAGGCTTGGCGAGGTCCACGATCATCTAACGGCGGGCGAGTTGAAGCCAGGCTTCGTGTTCAAGGGCGATCGCATCCCGCTCATCAATCCGCAGCGCGGCATCTTCAAGCCGCAGCAAATGCGCTTCCTACTGTCGATCAAGACTGTCTTTCCAAAGCCGGGCGGCAAGGTCTGGTACGACGACCAGCGCGATGTGCACCGGCAGATTTTCGAGGGCGACGAGACAGTCGACTACGCCTTCATGGGTCAGAACCCTGACGCCGCCGATAACCGATGGCTTCGCGAGGCCTTCGAGAACCGGGTGCCAATCATCTATTTCCTCGGCATTGCGCCGGGCCGCTACCACGCCATGGTTCCTGCATTCATTTCGGGATGGGACGCCGGGACATTAAAGGCGCGCGTTGCGTTCGACGTACCCGATCAAGAGGCCCTGGCACCGCCCGAGAACGCGCTGGAACGACGCTACGCGAGGCCGTGATCGCCGCGTATAACGGCCGCTGCGCCTTGTCGGGACTGCCAGAGCCGCTGCTTCTGGACGCCGCCCACATTGTTTCCGACAAAGACGAGCGACTGGGGCAACCGGTGGTGCCGAACGGTATCCCACTGTCGAAGATCCATCACGCAGCCTTCGATGCGCATCTGATCGGTATCGACCAGGACTATCGGCTGCATGTGTCTGAGCGTCTGCTGGTTCGGAAGGACGGCCCGATGCTCGAAGCCCTCAAGCGCTTGAGCGGTGGAACAATCCATTTGCCGAGCCGCGACAAGGATCGGCCTGATCGTGATCGTCTCGCGCTCCGCTTCGAGCGCTTCAAGGCGGCAGCGTGATATGCCCACCTTCGCCCGCACCATCGGCATCGACTATTCCGGCGCGGAAACGCCGACCGCCAGCCTCAAGGGCTTGCGCGCCTATCTGGCCGAAGGCGATACTTTTTCGGTGGAAGTCCCACCGCCGCCGAGCCCGCGCAAATACTGGACGCGCAAGGGCATCGCCGAATGGCTGGTGGAACGGCTCGCCGAGGATGCGCCCACGCTGGTCGGCATCGACCACGGTTTTTCCTTTCCGCTACGCTATTTCGAGACGCACGGGCTGTTGCCTGACTGGCCGCGCTTCCTCGATGATTTCCAGCGCCACTGGCCGACCGACGAGGATCACACCTATGTCGATTTCGTCCGCGACGGCGCCTTCGGCAACGGGGCGGCGCGCATGGGGAATGCCCGCTGGCGACGGCTGACCGAGGAACGCGCGGGCGGCGTCAAATCGGTCTTTCACTTCGACGTGCAGGGATCGGTGGCGAAATCCACCCACGCCGGGATTCCCTGGCTGCGCTTCATCCGCCAGCGGCTCGGGCCGCGCGTGCATTTCTGGCCGTTCGACGGGTGGGACATTCCGGCCGGGCGTTCGGCGATTGCCGAGGTCTATCCGGCGCTATGGAGCCGCAGCTTCGCCAATGAGGGCCGCACCGGCGATCAGCACGACGCCTTCAGCATCGCGGCCTGGCTCTCACGCGCCGACCGGGATGGCAGTCTCGCTGTCTTCCTCAGCCCCAACCTCTCGCCGTCCGAACGCACGCTCGCGCAAGTCGAGGGCTGGATACTGGGCGTTCCCGGCTTGATCCGAGAACCTTTTTTGGAGTGTGGCGGAATACGAAGTCATGCACGACATTGAAGTACATAATATATCCGACGAGTTCGCGCGCTGCTGGCCGAGGCTCTGGCGCCGGTAGCCGAACAGGAAGTGGAAGCTGCGATAGCTACTTTCCGCCCCCAAGCCATACCAAAAGCCTAGATAGCGAAACATGGGCAATGATGATCCTCGGCTTCGCTGGCGTCGGCTTCATGGCGTATCGGCGGAAGAATAAGATGGCGTTGAACGCCGCGTAACTTGACGCCAAATGAAAGCGATGCCCAGTACCCTCGCGCTTCGCCCCATCGGCAGGAACGATTACAGCGTGATCGATGACGTCCACGTCGTCGGCAGGATCAGGCATGCCGCCGAGCGCACCAACGATGTCTGGCTCTGGCACGTCACGGTGCTGATCCCCAGCCCGCCCTTCGGCAGCGCGTCGGGGCGGAGAAATCGGCTAACGCCGATACAACGGCTTCCGAATGAGCAGCGTGGTTGCCTGAGAACAGCCAGCGGCCGCAGGAGGCGAGCCCACCCCAACAACTATAGATCCGGCGAATGCGCTCGCCGAAACCGAACACATCACTGCCAACGAAAACAGAACGGCAAGTATCTTGCGCATCTAAAGCTCCATGGCGTCCGGCCCGGAAAGACCCGACGCGGCAAGGGTGATCAAAGATCACCGGACACCATGGATTTGGGAGTGGCATCCGGTCGCTCGCTTTCCGGGCGAAGAACAATGCGGGCAGGATGGGCAATTGGGATGGTGCCACAACGCACTCAGTAAGGTTGAGCGGTTAGGTTAAGTCCCGATCCATGTTGCGCGCCTCTTTGCGATCACGAAGCATCGATGTGCTGGCTGCACCGGAGGCTTCCGTGGAAAATACTGGGCTTTATTTCGGACTAATCACGATGGCAACACTCTTGTTGCCGATCTCGGCCGTAGCTTGGATCGTGCTGGCCATCACCGGACATTGACCATGCGTGATGACAGTCGAGCAACCCGGGCGGTGCTGACTCTCGTTTGCCTGCTCGCCATTGTGCGGTGGATATTTACAGTCATAGTTCAAGTCACAGTCCACGAATTGTGCTCCGGCTGTACTTCCGGCAGAGCGCGCCTGAAATCGCTGATTGGATCATCTAAGGCAGCGACTTAGCGGCCGCCGCCGCGACCATTCACCGCGTGGGGCACTGTGATCTAGTTCACATCCTTGCGCGAGCACATACCCGATAAATTCGGATGATCAAACAACGGAGTTCGGTCATGCCGCCCGCTTTGTTCGACCTGCTTTACCGCGAATATTGCCGTGCGCGGCTCGCTGAAATGCGGAAGCAGCTTTGGCTTTGGCCTGACAGCCATGGCGTTCCTCGGGCGAGGCAGTCCACCGTTGCCGGCGCGTCGGGCAACCTGATTGG
>JBDTKD010000156.1:0-2749 GCA_039935515.1 Bradyrhizobium sp. | reverse complement strand
CCACCAGGCCCTCAGCCCCCCTTTGCAGGTTTTTGCGATGGATTACAGCCAATTCTTCAGTGCCGCCCTCAGCCGCCTGCATGACGAGCGGCGCTACCGGGTTTTCGCCGATCTGGAGCGAATTGCGGGCCGCTTCCCGTATGCGGTGTGGCATTGCCCGAAAGGGCCGCGCAATGTCGTGATCTGGTGCTCGAATGATTATCTCGGAATGGGGCAGCATCCTAAGGTGATCGGGGCCATGGTCGAGACCGCGACCCGGGTCGGAACCGGCGCCGGCGGCACCCGCAACATCGCCGGCAACAATCATCCGCTGGTGCAACTCGAACAGGAACTTGCCGACCTGCACGGCAAGGAAGCGGCGCTACTGTTCACCTCGGGCTATGTCTCCAACCAGACCGGCATTGCGACCATCGCCAGGCTTATTCCGAATTGCCTGATCCTGTCGGACGCCCTCAACCACAATTCGATGATCGAAGGCATCCGCCAGGCCGGTTGCGAGCGCCAGGTGTTCCGCCACAACGACATGGCGCATCTCGAAGAACTGCTGCGCGCCGCCGGGCCGAACCGGCCCAAACTGATCGCCTGCGAGAGCCTTTATTCGATGGACGGCGACATCGCGCCGCTGGCGAAGATATGCGATCTTGCCGAACGTCACGGCGCCATGACCTACGTCGACGAAGTCCACGCGGTCGGCATGTATGGCCCGCGCGGCGGCGGTATCGCCGAGCGCGACGGCGTCATGCACCGCATCGATGTCCTTGAGGGCACGCTCGCCAAGGCCTTCGGTTGCCTCGGCGGATATATCGCCGGAAGCACCGGGATGATCGACGCCGTGCGTTCCTATGCGCCCGGCTTCATCTTCACCACCGCGCTGCCGCCGGCGATCTGTTCCGCCGCGACCGCCGCGATCCGGCACCTCAAGACCTCGAACTGGGAGCGCGAGCGCCACCAGGAGCGCGCCGCCCGCGTCAAGGCGATCCTGCTGGCGGCAGGCCTGCCGGTGCAGTCCAACGACACCCACATCGTGCCGCTGTTCGTCGGCGATCCCGAACGCTGCAAACGGGCCAGCGATATCCTGCTCGAAGAGCACAATATCTATATCCAGCCGATCAACTATCCGACCGTCGCCAAGGGAGCCGAGCGGCTGCGGATCACGCCTTCGCCCTATCATGACGACGTGTTGATCGATCAGCTTGCCGAAGCCCTGCTGCAGGTCTGGGAACGGCTCGGCCTGCCGCTTCGCGAGAAATCGCTCGCGGCGGAATAGCGTCGCACCCGCCCGTCCGCAGCGAAATCCCGGCGCCGGAGACGGTGCGCACGGTGCTTTGCCGGCCCGATCCGGCTATACTCCGCCGATGCGACGGTGGCGTCGGTCGACGCGCCCGCCGAAATCGCGAGGGAGTAAGCAGGGATGCTGCACGACTGGAGCGTGATCGCAGCCGCCTTCGGCTACATCGGGTTCCTGTTTTTGGTGGCCAGCCACGGCGACCGGCTCTCGCCGACCCAGCGCGGTCGCGCCAGCGCGCTGATCTATCCACTGTCGCTGGCGATCTATTGCACATCCTGGACGTTCTTCGGCTCGGTCGGATTCGCCAGCCGTACCAGCGTGGATTTTCTCGCGATCTACATCGGCCCGGTTCTGATGATCGGGTTCTGCACGCCGCTGCTGCGGCGGGTGATCCAGCTCGCGAAGTCGCAGAACATCACATCGATCGCCGATTTCATCGCGGCGCGCTACGGCAAGAGCCAGGCGGTGGCCGCTACCGTCGCGCTGATCGCGATCATCGGATCGGTTCCCTACATCGCGCTCCAGCTCAAGGCGGTGGCGTCCTCGCTTGAAACCATCCTCAGCGAGGACCAGGCGTTCTCCAGGATTCCGATCATCGGCGATATCGCGCTGATGGTGACGTTCGCGATGGCGGCATTCGCGGTGTTGTTCGGCACCCGCCAGACCGACGCCACCGAACATCAGCATGGCCTGATGCTGGCGGTCGCCACCGAATCCATCGTGAAACTGGTCGCCTTTCTCACCGCCGGCGCCTTCGTCACGTTCTGGATGTTCTCTCCCGTCGAGCTGGTCGAACGGGCGATGAAAACGCCGGAAGCCGTTCGCGCGATCGACTATGTGCCCTCGATCGGCAATTTCATCACCATGGTGGTGTTGTCGTTCTGCGCGATCATGCTGTTGCCGCGCCAGTTTCACGTCAGCGTGGTCGAGAACTCCAGCGATGCCGAGGTCGGACGCGCGCGCTGGCTGTTTCCGCTGTATCTGGTCGCCATCAACCTGTTCGTGATTCCGATCGCGCTCGCCGGCCTCGTGATCTTTCCGTTCGGCGCGGTCGACAGCGACATGTTTGTGCTGGCGCTGCCGATCGAGGGCCATGCACCGCTGTTGAGCGTCGGCGTCTTTGTCGGCGGCCTGTCGGCGGCCACCGCCATGGTGATCGTCGAATGCGTCGCATTGTCGATCATGGTCTCCAACGACATCGTGATGCCGCTGGTGCTGCAGCGCAGCCCCGAAGCCCGCTCCGGCCAAAAGGATTTCGGCGACTTCCTGCTCAGCGTGCGCCGCTTTGCGATTTTCGCCATCATGGTGATGGCGTATTTCTACTACCTCGCGCTTGGCAATGCGCAATTGGCGGCGATCGGCCTGTTGTCCTTTGCGGCGATCGCGCAGCTCGCGCCGGCGTTTTTCGGTGGCCTGTTCTGGCGGCGCGCCACCGCCCGCGGCGCCATGGGGGGCATGCTG
>JBDTKD010000155.1:0-7422 GCA_039935515.1 Bradyrhizobium sp. | reverse complement strand
CGGACTCCGGTTTACCCACAGCCGTCATACTCCGCGAAAGCGGAGTATCCAGTACGCGGCGGCCTTGCGGGTCTATCGCTGACGCACCGGAATACTGGATCGCCCGCTTTCGCGGGCGATGACAGTGCGCTGGAAGGTCGGCCGCCCTCCTTCGGTCGGTGGCCAATCGGGGGCTATTCGTCATGCCCGGGCTTGTCCCGGGCATCCACGTCTTTTACAGACCGTGCGACCAAGACGTGGATGGCCGGGACATAGGCGAGCGGAAGCGACGCCGTCCTTCGGACGGCTATGCCCGGCCATGACGGGAAGATGACCATGCACGACATCAGATGGATTCGCGACAATCCCGACGCATTCGACGCTGCGCTAGCCCGTCGAAATATGAAAGATGAGGACAGGAGAAGGTTCAGTTCACGCGAAATCCTGGCTTTAGACGAAGAACGACGAAAGCTTATCTTTCAAGTAGAGCAATGGCAGGAGAAGCGAAATCGTCTCTCAAAGGAGATTGGCCTTGCGAAAAAGGCAAAGGATAACGCCAAAGCTACGGAACTGGTGAACCAAGTTGGTAGATTGAAGAGCGACATTACCCATGCCGGGGAGCAGGTCGTCGCCAAAATCGAGAAAAAACTGGAGGATTTGCTCGCTGAAGTTCCGAACTTACCGTTCTTGGACGTGCCTGACGGTGTCGACGAACATGGCAATGTGCAGCATCATGTATTCGGCGCGGTGCGCAACTATGCGTTCGCGCCAAAGCCGCATGACGATCTCGGCGGTGCACTAGGCTATATGGATTTTCAGGCTGCAGCTAAAATGTCAGGCGCGCGCTTTGTGGTGCTGAATAAGGGCCTGGCGCGGCTGGAACGCGCAATCGGGCAATTCATGCTCGACCTCCACACCAATGATCACGGCTATACGGAGGTCAATCCGCCTCTACTAGTGCGGAATCATGCAATGTTCGGTACCGCTCAACTGCCGAAATTCCGGAACGATCAGTTTGCGGCATCTGCGCCTATAACTTTGAACGAAGCAATCGGAGCTAAAACCACTGAAGTTGATGTTCGACGGAATGAAAGGTCCGGGGCACAAGAAGCTTTTGAATTATACTGGCTCATCCCCACCGCCGAAGTCCCACTTACAAATCTCGTTCGCGAATCCATTCTCGACGTGAAGGAACTGCCGATGCGGCTGACCGCGTTGACGCCGTGCTTTCGCGCCGAAGCCGGGGCGGCCGGGCGCGATACCCGCGGCATGATCCGCCAGCACCAGTTCACCAAGGTCGAACTGGTCTCGATCACCACGCCCGAGGCGAGCCGCGACGAGCATGAGCGGATGCTGGCCTGCGCCGAGGAGGTGTTGCGGCAACTCGATCTGCATTACCGGGTGATGACCCTGTGCGCCGGCGACATGGGCTTTTCGGCGCAGAAAACCTACGACATCGAGGTCTGGATGCCGGGGCAGGGCGAGGGCGGCGCCTATCGCGAGATCTCGAGCTGTTCGGTATGTGGCGATTTCCAGGCGCGGCGCATGGATGCGCGCTATCGCGGATCCGATGGCAAGCCGCGTTTCGTGCATACGCTGAACGGCTCCGGCACCGCGGTCGGCCGCGCGCTGATCGCGGTCATGGAAACTTACCAGCAGGAAGACGGCTCGATCGCGGTGCCGGACGTGCTGCAGCCCTATATGGGCGGACTCAAGGTCATTTCAGGTGAAGCCTCGAAGTAGCGAGACAATTCGCCGGACAACCCGCCGGCGCAAGCCGGGGGTCGTTACCTCATATAGACTTATCCGCAGAGTTGGACGGCACGAATTCGCCAGCCGTAGTGCGTCAGCACGCGGCGGCGAACGATATAGCAGCCGTCATCATAGTAGTCGTAGGGATAGTACCCGTCATAATAGGGTCCAAAGCCGAACCCCACGAATACACGCCGGTGAAATCCGTGATGAAATCCGTGGTGAAAGCCACCGCCATGAAATCCACCGCCGTGGAATCCGCCGCCTGCGAAGCCGCCATGGAATCCCCCGCCCGCGAAGCCGCTGTGAAAGCCACCACCGCCACCGCCGCCGTGAAAACCACCACCACCACCACCACCGCCGCCGCCGTGACCACCACCACCGCCACCGCCGTGACCACCACCACCACCGCCACCACCGCCACGGGCCGACGCGGCGGTCGGCTGAACCAGGCCCACGGCTGCCAATGCCATTAGCGCAACAATCGATTTCCGCATCATGGTTCCCTCCACCTCTTGGACGATGTCGCTCCCAAATCCATAAACGTTTGCGCTGCGCGATTATTCGAGGACTGGACGGTAAACTGACCGTGAGACAATCGGGCGGTGCTCAAGACGGGCGATCGGGGTGCTTTTTGACCGTCTGCGCGGGTTTGCCTCTGCGCCGATAGCCGGATAAGACGGCGCGGTGACCGCGACGGAATCGGATCGAAAAGGCGTTCAGGCGGATGCGAATTCTCTGCACCAATGACGACGGCATCCACGCGCCCGGCCTGAAGATCGTCGAGGAAATCGCCCGCGCGCTGTCCGACGACGTCTGGGTGGTGGCGCCTGAACTCGACCAGTCCGGCGTCTCGCATTCGCTGTCGCTGAACGACCCGCTGCGGCTCCGGGAAGTCGGCCCGCGGCATTTCGCCGTGCGCGGCACCCCGACCGATTGCGTGATCATGGGCGCGCGTCACATCCTCGGCGAAACCAGGCCGGATCTGGTGCTCTCCGGCGTCAACAAGGGCCGCAACGTCGCCGAAGATGTGGTCTATTCCGGCACCATCGCCGGCGCGCTGGAAGGCACGATCCTGGGGCTGCCGTCCTTTGCGCTGTCGCAGGAATTCAGCGTGGAGACCCGCAACGCGCCGTTGTGGGAGACTGCGCTGAAATTCGGCCCGCAGATCCTGCGCAAGGTGATCGACGCCGGCGTACCCAAGGACACCGTGATCAACGTCAACTTCCCGGCCTGCGCGCCGGAGGATGTCGCGGGTATCCGCGTCACCCGGCAGGGCAAGCGCAATCTCGGATTCCTGAAAGTCGACCAGCGCCGCGACGGCCGCGGCAATCCCTATTTCTGGATCGGGTTCGAGCGGCTTGCCCAAGTCGACGTGCCCGCAGCGGGTACCGATCTGGAGGCGCTCGCCGCACGTTATGTTTCGGTGACGCCGCTCCGGCTTGATCGCACCGACGAGGCGTTTTCGGCAGCGCTGACCGCGACGCTGAAATAGCCTGACAATAGTTCCACGTCGTCCCGGCCAAGCCCAACGGGTCGCGCGAACGCGCGCCCGATGACAGGCTCCGCGCGAGCCGGAACCCATAACCACAAATCTCTGTGTTGCGCGACGCTGGGGCCGCTGCTCTCGCGACAACTGACATCAGTGGTTATGGGTCCCTTGCTTTCGCAGGGACGACCTCGGCAACTGGGAAGTACGTCTATGCCGCCGGGTTGCTCAGCGCGGTGTCGATCATCTTCGCCAGGGATTCGATCTGAAACGGCTTCTGCAGCGCGGGACGATCACGATATTCTTCCGGAAGGCCCGAGGAGCCGTAGCCGGTTGCGAAGATGAAGGGACGGTTGCGTGCCTTGATCAGTTCGGCGACCGGTGAAATCACCTTGCCATTGACATTGACATCGAGAATGGCGAGGTCGAACTCGGCGGATTGCGCGAGCTTCAGCGCCTCGCCGATCTCGCCGGCTTCGGCGGCGACGCGAAAGCCAAGCTCTTCCAGCATGTCAGCGACCATCATCCTGATCATGACCTCGTCTTCGACGAGAAACACTGAACCGCCTCGCGGCCGCGTCGCAGTCATCGTGAAGTCCTTGCCCCCTGTTCTCGACCCAAGTTCGCAAATAACGTCTCCCGGCGCAACGTCAACGTGAACCCTTGCAGCGGATAAGGTGCACCACGAATAACCCATCGCCGCGCCGTTTTCGTCCCTAAAACCGGTTGATGGGCCGGCTTCCACAACGCAAGGTGCCAGCTTCGGTTCCGGAGGGCGGAACACTCGGTCGGGGAAGGACGTTGTTTGCTCCTTCGACCCCTATTTTGAATTCATTGGCCGGCCATGTCGCCAGGCCGACACGGTCAGCGCTGCTTTGCGAGATTGCCATGCCATCTGTTCAAAATCCGCCGGAAAAGATGATGTTTCAGCTCAACCTGCGGCGGCGCGGGATCAGCGACCAAACCGTGCTGCGCGCCATGGAGGAGATTCCGCGTGAGGCCTTCGTGGAGGCTGCCGACCGCGCCGATGCCTACCGCGACAGTGCCCTTGGTATCGCCTGCGGGCAAACCATCAGCCAGCCTTTTGTCGTGGCCTATATGACCCAGCAACTGAAGCTGCAGAAACAGCACCGGGTGCTGGAGATTGGCACCGGCTCCGGCTATCAGGCCGCGATCCTGGCCCGGCTGGGCCGGCAGGTGGTGACCGTCGAGCGCTACCGGACGCTCGCCGACCACGCCCGCGCACGGCTTGAGAAGATCGGCTGCGACAACGTCGAGGTGATGCTGGGGGACGGCTTTGACCTCCCGGCCGGGATCGGCGATTTCGACCGTATTATCGTGACCGCGGCGATGGAGCAGATCCCCGAGGCGCTGACGCAGCGGCTCGAACCGGCCGGCATCCTGATTGCACCGGTCGGGCCGCATCATGGCACACAGACCTTGGTTCGCGTGGTCCGGACCGAGGACGGACTCCAGCGCAAGGAGCTGGTGGACGTGCGTTTCGTGCCGGCGCTGCCTGGTATCGCCCGCGAGCTGTAAGCTTGCGAAACCGGCCTCTGCCCGCATCCTGTTCGCAGGGTTAAGCGGTTGTTTACTGCGGGGGTGTTTACTCAAATCGTAGTTTGTTGCGTTCGAGTGAGTAACCATGTCAGGTGTCGTCGAGTTGCTTTGCTCGCGCCGCGCGCCGCAGGTCGCGGTGCTGGCGTTGATGTCGATCGGGTTTGCCGGCTGTAGCGCCGACATGTCAACGCGGCTCTCGCAAGACTCCTTCTCCAACCCGTTTGCCTCGCAGCCGGAAGCCACCGGCTCGGTGCCGACCGCGGCGGTCGAGCGGCGCGAACTGCCGCAATATTCCCGTTCGCAATCGCCATACCAGTCGGCGGCGTTGCCGCCACCGATCGCGCCGCCACGGTCCCTGCCGGCACCCACGGCCGGGGTATCCGGAGGAGGGCGCGGGGTCGCTTCGTATTCGCCGCCCCCTGCGCATCCGCTCGAGACCACCGGCACGGTGGCCCCGCGCTCGGTGGCGGCGGCCCATGGCGTTGGCCAGGGCGCTACCACGATCATCGTCGGCACCAGCGACACACTGGAAATCCTGGCGCGTCGCTACAACGTCTCGCCCGCCGCGATCATGCAGGCCAACGGCTACAGGGGGCCGCGCGTGCTATCGCCGGGCCAGCAACTGATCATTCCGCGTCAGACTGCCGCGATTGCCGCGCCGGCCTTGGCCGCACCGCAAAGCCAGTCGGTCGCCGCCGCGCCGGCGGTTCATGTCGTCAGCCGCGGCGACACGCTGCTCAGCATTGCCCGTCGCAACCACATCCCGGCTGCCGAACTCGCAAAGGCCAATGGCCTTGCGCCGGCCGCACCCCTCAAGCTCGGCATGAAGCTGACCGTGCCCGGCGCGAAGACCGCGGCGGTCGCGCCGCCGGCGTCCGCCTTGCAGCCTTTGGCTGCCGGCGCAGCGGCGGCGCCCGTCACCAAAATGGCAGCTGCAGCGCCGGAATCCCAGCAGAAGGCCCGGCTGGCTCAGGCCACCACGACGCCCGAGGAACTGTCCGGCCCATCATCGGCCAAGACCGCCGAGGCGACCGGTGCACTGCCGTCGTTCCGCTGGCCGGTGCGCGGCCGGGTGATCACCGCCTATGGCGCCAAGACCAACGGCAAGGCCAATGACGGCATCAATCTCGCGGTGCCCGAAGGCACGCCGGTCAAGGCCGCTGACGACGGCGTCGTGGCCTATTCGGGCAATGAGCTCAAGGGTTATGGCAATCTGGTTCTGATCCGCCATGCCAACGGCTATGTCACCGCCTATGCCCATGCGAGCGAGCTTCTGGTGAAGCGCGGCGACACCATCAAGCGCGGCCAGGTGATCGCCAAATCAGGCCAGTCGGGCGAGGTGGCCTCGCCGCAACTCCATTTCGAGATCCGCAAGGGCTCGACACCGGTCGACCCGCTGCAATTCCTCAGCGGCGCGTAAGCCGAGCCGTCCAGTCGTCATCGCGCGGCTCGACCGGGCGACCCAGTATCCCGAGGCGTCAGTGATTGACCGCGAGGCCGCGGCGTACTGGATCCCCCGCTTTCGCGGAGGATGACAGATGGAACGATCCCGTCTATTTGCCCGCCAGCCTCACGCCGAGACGTCCCGCCAATTCTTGGGTGAACTGCCAGGCAACCCGGCCCGAACGCGAGCCGCGCGTGGTGGACCATTCCAGCGCTTCACGCTCGAGTTCGTCTTCGGCAAGCCGGATGCCGAAATGGCCGCAATAGCCTTTCACCATGGCGAGATATTCGTCCTGACTGCAGCGGTGAAAGCCAAGCCACAGTCCGAAGCGATCCGACAGCGAGACTTTTTCCTCGACCGCTTCGCCGGGATTGATCGCGGTCGAGCGTTCGTTCTCGATCATCTCGCGCGCCAGCAGATGGCGGCGGTTCGAGGTGGCGTACAGGATCACATTGTCGGGGCGCCCCTCGATGCCACCCTCCAGCACCGCTTTCAACGACTTGTAGGAGGCATCGTTGCCGTCGAACGACAGGTCATCGCAGAACACGATGAAGCGGAAATCGGAACGGCGCAGCAGGTCCATCAGCGCCGGCAGGCTCTCGATGTCCTCGCGGTGAATCTCGATCAGTTTCAGCCGCTCGGCCGGCTTGAGGTCGGCATTGATGCTGGCATGCGCGGCCTTCACCAGCGACGATTTTCCCATGCCGCGCGCGCCCCACAGCAGCGCGTTGTTGGCGGGCAGGCCATTGGCAAAACGCTCGGTATTCTCGATCAGGATGTCGCGCATCCGTTCGATGCCCTTGAGCAGGCCGAGATCGACACGGCTGACACGCGGCACCGATACAAGGCGCCCGTCGGGATGCCAGACGAAGGCGTCGGTCCGGCTGAACGCGTCCGCGGCGGCCGGCGGCGGCGCGGCGATGGCAAGCTGCGTGGCAATGGCTTCGAGCGCGCGCGCGATCCGTTCCGCGGGCTCTTGCCGCAGCCGCTGCGATGGGCGTTTGGTCGCGCCTTTCGGCGGTTTTCGGGAGGCCGGCCTGGAGGCGGCGCGAGCTGCGGTTTTGCGCGGGGTTTTCGACATCGACGGGGTTCCTGACCACGCAGCCATATCGGGCCTTTTGGTGGCCTGCAAGCAGCCCAAAAGAGGGGGCTGGCAGCGTTGCAATTGGGACCGCGGCCGCTATAGTCCGCGCGAATT
>JBDTKD010000154.1:0-6175 GCA_039935515.1 Bradyrhizobium sp. | reverse complement strand
CCGAGGTGGGAGCCGTATGCCCGAATCGGGCACGTACGGATCTGTGCGGGGGGCGCTCAGTAATGGGCGTCCCTACCGCGACCGCGAAGGAGCGCTCCTCACCATGAGGGTCTAGCAGACCTCATCCTGAGGAGCATCGCGAAGCGATGCGTCTCGAAGGATGAAGCCACTGAGGTGGAAATTGCGCTAGCCATGGGTCCATTAATTCGATGTCGACCGCTGCGGTGACGGACAAGGATCGCTTCCGGATCGGGGAATGGCTGATGTTCTCCGATTACGGCCCGCTGGCACGCCGCAACATGGTGGTGGTCTGGACCTGCGTTGCTGGTTTGGCGCTCGTCGAGGCGGTTTGGTTGCCGATGTCGACGCTGACGTTCGACCAGGCTGCCTGGCCGGCGCTGGTGCGTTCGCTGATTTACGTCGTTGCCGCCTACGCGTTTTATGTGCTCGTTTCATACAGGCTTCGCAACAGCGAAGACCGTGTCGCGTCATTTCTGCGCGCGGCTCTGGAACGATTTTCGCTGCTGGTTCGCGGTTGCATCGCGATATTTGCGATCGGCAGCGTCGGGCTTGTCTTTACCTATCTCGCCACGGCCGCGGCGTTGCCGCTGCGGGATGCCTTGCTTGCGAGGCTGGACACCCATCTCGGCTTCAACTGGCTGGCCTTTCTCGGCGCCGTCAACGATCATCCGTTTTTGGCCGGACTGCTGGAGAGAGTCTATGCGAGCACCGCCCCCTTGACCGAAGGCGTCATCGTCTGGCTGGCGATTCGCGGCAGCGGGGAGCGGCTTTCGGAATTTCTGGGATTGCTGTGCCTGGCATCACTCGGGCTCGCCATCGGTATGGTGCTGGTTCCTGCGGCGGGTGCGTTTGTCTACTTTGCACCGGCGCAACATTTGTTCGACAATTTTGCCGGCCAAGGCGAGATGTGGCCGTTCCTGGATGCGTTCAATGCCCTGCGTGACGGCTCGCTGACCAAGATCGATGTTTCGTCGGTGCAGGGCGTGGTGAGCTTTCCTTCCTTCCACACCATGCTCGGCATTCTCGTCACCTATGCGCTCCGCGATACACGGCCGCTATTCATTCCGGTCGCGGCGATCAATGCCGTGATGATCGTTTCGACGCTGCCGGTCGGGGGGCATTATCTGGCAGACGTGATCGCGGGTGCCGCGATCAGCGTTGCCGCGATTTACGGAATGCGCGGCGAATTCGGCCGCAATCCTTCGTCCGTCCCGATCATGGACGCGCAAGCGGCGAAGCAATAGGCCTCCGATAATCGCGCCTGCGACCGCGAGCATTGGGCGTGCGCCCATTCTGCGCAATCACACCCGGATCCAGCGGCGATGCTCGCAGCCCCTGGCGATCTTGTCGGCGATCAAACCGAGGCATACGCTGCCTGCCAAGGCCCGGATCAAAGGGCCAGCAGGAATTTTGGCGGGAGGGTGCCGTGCGACGACAGCTCATGCTTGTTTCAGCGCTCGCGGTCGTCTGTCTGGGGGCCACGGCCGCCCGCGCGCAGATCTCCGACGATGTCGTCAGAATAGGTATTCTCAATGACCAGTCCGGGCTCTATGCCGATCTCGGCGGTCCCGGCACGGCCGTCGCCGCGCGCATGGCGGTCGAGGACGCCGGCGGCACCGTGCTTGGCAAGCCGGTCGAGATCGTGGTTGCCGACCATCAGAACAAGTCCGATATCGGCGCTGCCATTGCCCGGCAATGGTTCGAGGCCGGCAAGGTCGACATGGTGTTCGGCTTCGACAATTCCGCGGTCGCGCTGGCGGTCGAGCAACTCGCCGCCGAACACGACAGGATCGCGATTGCGGGCGCGGTCGGCAGCACCGCCTTCACCGGCAAATCCTGCACGCCGACCGAAGCATCCTGGATCTACGACAGTTACGCGCTCACCACGAGCCTTGCCAAATCGATCGTGGCGGAAGGCCGCGATACCTGGTTCTTCATCACGGTCGACTATGCCTTTGGCCATTCGCTGGAAGCCGATGCGACGAGTGCGGTGCAGGCAGCCGGCGGCAAGGTGCTGGGCAGCGTTCGCCATCCGCTCAACACTTCGGATTCCAGTTCCTATCTGCTTCAGGCGCAGGCGTCGGGAGCGAAGGTCGTGGCGCTGGCCAATGGCGGCGGCGACATGGTCAACGCCATCAAGCAGGCCAACGAATTCGGGTTGACGAAGAACCAGACCATGGTTTCGTTGCTGATCTTCATTTCCGATGTCCACAGCATGGAGCTTGCCGGCGCGCAGGGACTGAAATTCGTCACGGCATTTTACTGGGATCGCGACCAAGAAAGCCGCGTTTGGTCGAAACGCTTCTTCGAACGGCATGGCAAGATGCCGACCATGGCCCAGGCCAGCGCCTATTCCGCGATCCGCCACTACCTTCGCGCCATTGCGGCGGCCGGCACCGACGAGGCCAGGGCGGTGATGGCCAAGATGCGCGAGATCCCGGTGAATGATTTCTATGCCAGGGACGGCCATGTCAGGGCCGACGGACGTCTGGTTCACGACATGTATTTTGCCCAGGTCAAGAAGCCTTCCGAGACGACCAAGCCCTGGGATTACTACAACATCCTCAGGGTCATTCCCGGCGATCAGGCCTTCCGGCCTCTGGCAGAGGGCGGCTGCCCGCTGGTTGCGCAGCATTAGCCCAAGTCGGTCATTTCGGGGCGATGCCAACGGGTCCGCGCGAAGCGCGGCCCGATGACAGGCTCCGCGAAGCAATCCATCCCAATGACGAGGCGGGTGTGATCAGGCCACCGGAACACCGGTCTTTCGCGACGGCTCGATCAGCTGCGGCCGCGGGCCGGACAGACGCTTGTGCATGTGAACCATGAAGGCCATGCCGAACAGCGGCGTCGCCAGGTTGACGATCGGGATCGACACGAATGCCGCGATCACCAGCCCCGCGGTGAAAATCGCGGCCGCGTTATCCCGGCGCATCGCCTTGGCTTCCGCGGGGCTGCGAAACCGCATCGCCGCGAGTTCGAAATATTCGCGCCCCAGCAGCCAGGCGGTCGCAATGAAGAATGCGATGAACCCGGCACCGGCAATGAACACGAAGGGCAGCGCAATCAGATAGACCAGCACGGTGAGCAGCGCGGTCTTGACGCCCTCGGTCATGGCGCGGCCGAACGGCAGCGCCGTACCGGGACGCTCCGCCGGATAATGTTCGCGTTCGACATGATCGGCGACCTCGTCGACGAACACGCTGGCCACCAGCGAGGTGATCGCGGGCATCAGCAGCACCGCGCCGAACACGACGCCAAGGCCGGCGGCGATCGAAACGAACCATGCCAGCAGGTTGAGCGGGGTATGGAAGCCCGGGCCCAGCGCCGCTTCGGCCCAGCCCTCGCCATAGGTCGCAAACCAGCTCAAGAGCCGCTGCAGGCCGATCGCCAGCACCACGATCAGCACCAGCGCGAGCCCGATCGAACGCCACAGAATTGAGCGCATCGGCGGCGACAGGATTTGCGACAGCGCCTTGACCGCGGCATCCAGCATGACGGCTCGTCCTCTCTGGCAAGTTCCCGCGAGAGGTAGACATGCGCGCCCGGTTCGGCAAGAGCCGCGCGATTCCATGGAACGGCGTTCTGGAACAGCGAACAGGCGCTTCGTCAGAGGATGTTTTCAGATGGCGTCCGGAGAGCTAGTGTGATGCCGGGGGCCGATAGCCGAGGGCCAAAGCACGGAGACAGCAATGATGGCGACGGAATTACCCTTGGCGGGCGTCAGGGTGGTCGAAATGACCCATATGGTGATGGGTCCGACCTGCGGCATGATCCTGGCGCAGCTGGGCGCCGAAGTGATCAAGGTCGAACCGCCGGCCGGCGACAAGACCCGCAGCCTGGGCGGCATGGGCACGTCGTTTTTCCCGCTGTTCAACCGCGGCAAGCGCAGTGTCGTGCTCGACTTCGCCAACGCCGACGACCGCGCGACCATGCACCGCCTGCTCGCCAGCGCGGATGTGTTTCTGGAGAATTTCCGCGACGGGCAACTCGACAGACAGGGCCTCGGCGCTGCGGAACTGCGCCGGAAATATCCGCATCTGATTATCGCCGGGCATAAGGGGTTCCTGTCCGGTCCCTACCAACATCGTCCGGCACTCGACGAGGTGGTGCAGATGATGTCGGGGCTTGCCGCCATGACCGGCACCAGGGACAAGCCGCAGCGCGTCGGATCCTCCGCCAACGACATCATGGGCGGCATGTTCGGGGTGATCGCCATTCTCGCCGCGCTCTATCGGAAGCGCGGCGGCGCCGGCGGCGCCGATATCCGGATCGGGCTGTTCGAGAACTGCATGTTCCTGGTTGCACAGCACATGGTCGAATATGAGATGACCGGCAGCCGGCCGCGCTCGATGCCGGAGCGCGAACATGCGTGGCCGATCTACGATATTTTCGAGACCGCGGGCGGCGAACGCATCTTCATTGGCGTCGTCACCGAAGGCCACTGGCAGAGTTTTTGCCGCGAGTTCGGGCTCAGGGAATTTGTCGACGATCCAACGCTGCGCAACACCACCGACCGGATCATGGCGCGCGGCAGGATCATTCCGCGCGTCGCCGAAGAGATCAAGCGCTGCAACGCGGCGGAGCTTTCCGCCACGCTCGACCGCTTGAACATCTGTTTCTCCCCGATCAATCGTCCCGAGGATCTGCTGAGCGATCCGCATGTGTTGCGGCCCGGCGGCCTCGTCCATAATTTCAATGTCGATGGCGAGCCGTTCCGCGTTCTGGCGCTGCCGGTCGAGTGGAACGGGGCGAGTATCGGCGAAGGCCTGAAAGTGCCGGCGCTCGGCGCCGACACCGAAGCGGTTCGCGCCGAGCTTGAGCGGCGGGAATCCTCACCCAGGGAAGTTGCTGCAACCGCCAACGCGACTGTGAGGCTCACATGACCCGCGTTTCTGACGTCTATCCCGAAGATCGAGTGATCCTGCGCGAAGTGGGGCTTAGGGACGGCCTGCAACTGGTAAAGGCCTTCCCGTCGACGGCGGCGAAGCAGCGCTGGGTCCGCGACGAATATGCCGCCGGCGTGCGGCATTTCGAGGTTGGCTCGTTCCTGCCCGCCAAGACATTCCCGCAATTTGCCGACGTGCGCGAGATCGTCCGCATTGTCGGATCGCTTCCGCAAGCGCACGGCATCGCGCTCGCACTCAACGCGCGCGGCGTTAACGATGCGCTGGCATCAGGCGTTGCCGAGATTGCCACGGTGGTCTCGGCGACTGAAGAGCACAGCCGGGCCAACGCCAACCGCTCGCGCGAGGAGGCCATCGCAAATGCCAAACGGCTTTCCGAGCTGCGCGACCGCAGCACGCACAGGCCGATCGTTCACGCGGCGATCTCGATGGCGCTCGGCTGCTCGATCGCCGGGCCGGTCGATCCGCAGGAGGTGATCCGGCTGGTCGCGAAATGCTTCGAGGCCGGTGTCGACGCGGTGGGCATTGCCGACACCGTCGGCTATGCCGGCCCGAAGCAGGTCGGCGAACTGACCAAAGCGGCAGTCAGGCTCGCCGGATCGAAGCCGATCTGCGTTCACCTGCACGATACCAGGGGCATGGGCATCGCCAATGCGTCGGCGGCGCTGGATGCGGGCGCACGCATCCTCGACGGCTCGCTGGGCGGTCTCGGCGGTTGCCCGTTCGCGCCCGGCGCCACCGGCAATGTGGTGTTCGAGGATCTGGCCTTTCTGTGCGAAAGCAAGGGGTTTGCCACCGGCATCGATATCGGGAAGCTGGTCGCGGTGCGCGCGATCCTGTGCTCGGAAATGCCCGATGAGCAGCTCTATGGCGGGCTCGCGCGCGCCGGATTGCCATGCGCAACCTCCGCGGCGGCGGCCTGAGTAAAGGCCTCCTGCTTTAAGCCGCCAGTACCGGCCCCGGGTCGCGCGGCTCGGGCGGGCACGCGGAAACATATTCGACGACCATGAAATGTTCAGACACCGTAACGCGCTCGACGAGTGCGGCAGAAGGCGTCACTTCTGGAGCCGGAAACGGCGCCTCTTCGTCAGTCTTTTCAGGAACAAGCGGCGGCGAACGGACCGTTTCTGGAAACGGTCCGAATTCGCCCGCTACCTCCCGGAGCGGCTTTTGCTTGTCGGCCCAGTGCAGGGCGGTGTAGTCGAAACCCCGCACGATGGTGGGTTTGACGACTTCGAAATAGGGCGAGA
>JBDTKD010000153.1:0-5000 GCA_039935515.1 Bradyrhizobium sp. | reverse complement strand
AGACGTTGACGATGCCATTGGCGTCGATATCGAAGGTCACCTCGATTTGCGGCATGCCGCGCGGCGCCGGCGGAATGCCCATCAGGTCGAACTGGCCGAGCACCTTGTTGTCGGCCGCCATCTCGCGCTCGCCCTGGAACACGCGGATGGTGACGGCGTTCTGGTTGTCCTCGGCGGTCGAGAACACCTGACTCTTCTTGGTCGGGATCGTGGTGTTGCGATCGATGATGCGGGTGAACACGCCGCCCAGCGTCTCGATGCCGAGCGACAGCGGGGTGACGTCGAGCAGCAGCACGTCCTTGACGTCGCCCTGCAACACGCCGGCCTGGATCGCCGCGCCGATGGCGACGACTTCGTCCGGGTTGACGCCCTTGTGCGGTTCCTTGCCGAAGAACTGCTTCACCATTTCCTGGATCTTCGGCATCCGGGTCATGCCGCCGACCAGCACCACTTCGCCGACTTCGCCGGCGGTAAGACCGGCATCCTTCAGCGCCTTGCGGCAGGGTTCGATGGTCTTCTCGACGAGATCGTTGACCAGCGCCTCGAACTTGGCGCGCGTCAACTTCATCGTCAGATGCTTCGGCCCGGTCTGGTCAGCCGTGATGAAGGGCAGGTTGATTTCGGTCTGGGTGGTCGAGGACAGTTCGATCTTGGCCTTTTCAGCGGCCTCCTTCAGGCGCTGCAGGGCGAGCTTGTCATTGCGCAGGTTGATGCCCTGCTCCTTCTGGAATTCATCGGCCAGATAGTTGACGAGCCGCATGTCGAAGTCTTCGCCGCCGAGGAAGGTGTCGCCGTTGGTCGACTTCACCTCGAACACGCCGTCGCCAATCTCTAGGATCGAGACGTCGAAGGTGCCGCCGCCAAGATCGTACACCGCGATGGTGCCGGATTTCGTCTTGTCGAGACCGTAAGCGAGCGCGGCCGCGGTCGGCTCGTTGATGATGCGCAGCACTTCAAGGCCGGCGATCTTGCCGGCATCCTTGGTGGCCTGACGTTGCGCGTCGTTGAAATAGGCGGGAACGGTGATGACGGCCTGGTCGACCTTCTGGCCGAGATGGGCTTCGGCGGTCTCTTTCATCTTCTGCAGGATGAACGCCGAGACCTGCGAGGGCGAATAGGTCTTGCCGTCGGCTTCGACCCAGGCATCGCCGTTGGACGCCTTGACGATTTTGTAGGGGACGAGCTTCTTGTCCTTCTCGACCATCGGGTCGTCATAGCGGCGGCCGACGAGGCGCTTGACCGCGAAGAAGGTGCGCTCGGGATTGGTCACCGCCTGGCGCTTGGCGGGCTGGCCGACGAGGCGCTCGCCGTCATCGCTGAAGGCAACGATCGACGGGGTGGTCCGCATCCCTTCGGCGTTTTCGATGACTTTCGCGTTCTTGCCATCCATTACGGCAACGCACGAATTGGTGGTGCCGAGATCGATCCCAATGACCTTTCCCATGGTCCTCATATCCTTCTTTTTGCGGCAGGTTGGCTGGGCCCTGACGGCGCACCAATCCAAACCCCCAACGATCAAATGCTCGCGATATTGCGACGGTGAGCCTCATATAGGAGGGTGCCCCAAGCCTGCAAGGACCGGGACGCAACCTTCACCCGCGAAAACCGCTCCCGTTGAAAGATAGTGTCCGCAAGCTCTCCGGCGGGCTGACCGGCCAAGCCGCGAGCCGCGCGAGGGTAGGCGGCTGACCGGCTAACGGGATATCGGACCGGGTCTGCCCCCGGCTGTTGCCGGCGGGGCAAACCGGCTAAAAGGCGAGCGGAACGGAAAGGCCGCCGCCCGTTGCAAGGCCGTGACCGGCTACCATTGAACGGCCTCAATGCAAACTCAGTAGACTTTTCATGAACCAGATTCGACTGCTGTCCGCGGCTATCCTGCTCGTCGCCAGCACGCTTGCCTTCGGTCCGGCCCGCGCCGCAGACCCGGTTTTCCCGCCGGGATCCCGGGTCGGGATGACGCCGCTGGTCGGCCTCGTCGGCGCCAAAACCTTCGTCGGATTCGAAACCGAGGACCAGGGCGTCAAGGTGCTGGTGGCGGAGCTTCCGGCTGGCGCCTATGGCGAGGTTGTGAACGCTTTCAAGGCCAACCCCGCCGGCAGCAACGGCATCAAGCCCGAGAGCATCGAGACCGCCGCAGGGGTCGCCTATTATACGGCCGAAAACGCCAAGGATGGCACCACCAGCGTGCGGCGCTATTCGATGATCATGCCGGGCGGTACGTTCTCAGGCTATATCGCGGTACAGGTCCCCGAGAACGCCAGCAAGGTCTACACCGACGCGGCGGTCCGGCAGATGTTCGCCTCGGCGACCATTCGCAAGGAAGTGCCGGTCAACGAGCAGCTTGCGCTGATGCCGTTCAGCGTCACCGACCTCGCCCAGTTCAAGAATGTCCGCACGCTGGCGCCAGGAGCCGCCATCCTTCTTGCCGATGGCGACGAGACCACCGGCTTCGAGGCCGCCCCCTTCATGCTGATCGGCCTCATCGCAGCGGCACCAGCGCAGCCGCAGGATCGCGACCGGTTTGCCCAAGAGGCCGCGACCACGATTCCCGGCGTGCGCGAGGCGCATCTCACGGTGTCGGAGGCGATCCGTATCGACGGCATGCCCGGCTATGAAACGCGTATCGACGCCATCAGCGGCAAGGACAACACCCCCGTCACCGTCGTGCAGTGGCTGCGATTCGGTGGCCCGACGTCGTTGCGCATCATCGGCAGTTCGCCGCGCGACCAGTGGGAAAAGGCGTTTCCGCGTTTTCGTGCGGTGCGCGACGGAATTCACCGCCGCTGATCGTCGCGATCGACTGATATTTCAGGCGGCGTTGTTCGGTTCGTTGCCGTTGGCGGCGGTTGCCGCCTTGGCGCCTCCCTTGGAGACGCTGACCAGGGCCGGACGCAGCACGCGCTCGCCAATCATGTAGCCGGCCTGCACCACCTGCGCCACCGTGCCCGCGGGCACCGATGGGTCGGGAACCTCATACATCGCCTGCTGGAAATTCGGATCGAACTTCTCCCCCGACGGGTCGAACTTCTTGACGCCGTTCTTCTCGAGCGCGTTAAGCAGCGACCGCTCGGTCAGTTCGACGCCCTCGATCAGCGCCTTCAGGCCGGGATCGGCGGCCGCCCTGGTATCGGCTGGAACCGCATCGAGTGCACGCTGCAGATTATCGGCGATATCGAGCACGTCGCGCGCGAAGCCGGTGATCCCGTAGATCCGCGCATCGGCTACCTCGCGGCTGGTGCGCTTGCGCAGATTTTCCATTTCCGCCAGCGTGCGCAGCATCTTGTCGCGCGATTCCGCGGCTTCCCGGGCGAGCGCCTCGACCGATCCTTCCTCCGGATCGTCGGGCATCACATAGGGCTTGGAGACCACGGGCTCGCCGGCTTGCGCCGCATTCGCCGGATTCTCGTTTTGCCGGTTCGGATCGGTCATGGCCTGCCTTTTCGAAAAATCGCCGGGGATCAAGTCAATGCGGGATTTGCTGGCGGGATATCGTGCTTTGGGCGCGGAAAATCAAGCGCGCCGCGGACAGGTTCATCCACCCAGCATCCGGCTGACGATCCGCGCGGCATAGTCCACGGTCGGAATAACCCGGGCATAGTTGAGCCGGGTCGGTCCGATCACACCGAGAACGCCGACAATATGGCCGGCGCCGTCGCTGTAGGGCGCGATGATCGTGGAGGAGCCGGACAGCGAAAACAGTTTGTTCTCCGATCCGATGAAAATCCGCACGCCTTCGGCGCGCTCGGCGCGACCCAGCAGATCGATCACGCCGCGCTTGGTTTCGAGATCGTCGAACAGCAGCCTGACCCGCTCGAGATCCTCGAGCGCGTGCAAATCCTCCAGCAGATTGGCATGACCGCGCACGATCAGTTGCCGGTCGTCGTTCTCGCCACCCGACCAGCTGGCGAGCCCGGCGGCAATGACCTTCTGCGTCAGTTGATCGAGTTCGGTGCGGCTCTGCGCCAGTGCGGTCTCAAGTTCGAGGCGTGCCTCGGCCAGCGTTCGTCCCCGGATCCGCGCATTGAGAAAGTTGGTGGCTTCGATCAGCGCCGAGGAGGGAACGCCGGGCGGCAGCGTCAGCACCCGGTTCTCGACCTGGCCGTCCTCGCCAACCAGCACCGCCAGCGCCCGCTCCGGCTCCAGCCGCACGAACTCGATATGCTTCAGCCGTGAATTGGATTTCGCGGTGAGCACCACCGCCGCGGCGCGGGTCAGGCCGGACAGCCGCGTCAAGGCCTCCCCAAGCGCGGCTTCGACCGATTGCGCCTTGCCGACCGATGCGAGCTGGGTCTGGATCGACTGCCGCTCCGGTTCGGTCAAATCGCCGACCTGCATCAGGGCATCGACGAAAAACCGCAAACCCAATTCGGTCGGCAGCCGGCCAGCCGAGGTATGCGGTGCGTAGATCAGTCCGAGTTGCTCGAGATCCGACATCACATTGCGGACCGAGGCCGGCGAGAGCGGCACCGCGATCAAACGTGAAATATTGCGCGAACCGACTGGCTCGCCGGTCGCGAGATAGCTCTCCACGATTTGGCGAAAGATGTCGCGCGAGCGCTCGTTAAGCTGGGCAAGCCCGGCATTCGGGGCGATCAGGCCGATCGGATCGTGGTGGGCCACCATCTACTCCCTGCAACTGACCCTAATCTGTCCATCCCGGGCGGCTGTGACAAGCGGTCATTGGGCCGGCCCCACGGAATGCGGCCAAAGGCCTTGCCGCTGTCGCTTCCCCCACCTACAAGCACCGCGAGACCTGTAACTTTGCTGGAGGGTTCCCATGCGGCCAAGCCGCCGTGCGCCGGATGAACTGCGCGCCGTGTCCCTGGAACGCGGCGTCGTCAAGTACGCCGAGGGTTCCTGCATGGTCAAATTTGGCGATACCCACGTGCTGGTGACGGCAACCCTGGAAGAACGGTTGCCGCCCTGGCTCAAGGGCCAGGGCCGCGGCTGGGTCACCGCCGAATACGGCATGCTGCCGCGGGCGACGCTGGAGCGCACCC
>JBDTKD010000152.1:0-9662 GCA_039935515.1 Bradyrhizobium sp. | reverse complement strand
AGAAAATCCGCCATCCGCGCCATGTGCGCATTCTGCCGCGCTCACGGGATTTTCATTAAAAAGCCTCATCCTGAGCGCGCTTGCGCGCGTCTCGAAGGATGGAGCTTGGCCTCGTGGTTCGAGACGCGCGGCGGCGCCGCGCTCCTCACCATGAGGGTCTGGCAGACCTCATCCTTGTATGGGGTTTGGTTTGTCAAGTGGTGAGGCTTGGTTACGAAGTGAGCTGGCCGTCCACCGGTCGTCGACGATCGACCGTGGCGAGTCAGGCGGCGACGGCCGGTGGACGGCCAGCGGGTTGGTGCGACGGGAATGAGGAGGCATGACAGTGGACTCGGCCGTGGGTAAGGACTGCGGAAAAATCCGCATCACCTTGTATCCGGTCGGGCGCGATAGCCCGTACCCTAATTCTTCATGCACGGGCGAAGGCAAGGCCGCAAAGAGACGGGACCCATCTGAGAAAGCGGGGTGGTTAGGCCCCTGGATGAGGACGGTCACGCGTCGGTCCTTTGTCATGTCGGCCATCATTGGTCGCGGCGGTTCACAGGCTGGGGCGCAGCACAGCGCCAGTGGGCACCACGCCGGTCTCGAGATATCGCCACAGCGCCACCATCAGCTTGCGCGCCACCGCCACGATGGCGATGCGTCGTATGCGACCCTTGATGTCGCCCACCCGCTTGCGGAACCAAAGGGTCAAGTCGTTGTCGGGCTGATGTCGGACCCACAGCCAGGCGAGTTCGATGGCGAGTTCGCGGGCGCGGTGGTTGCCGGCTTTGCTGATGCCCTGGTCGCGCTGGCTGTCCCCGCTATCGTAGGGCATCCCGACCAGCCCGAAGTAAGCGCCGACCTGGCGGCGATTGTCGAAGGTGCGATAGAACACTTCGTTGACCAGCCCTTGGCCGCCGACCGGGCCGATGCCCTTGAGTTGAGCCAGGCGCACGGTCTTTTCTTCCGCCGAGCCCGGCGCTGCGGCGCGCTGCTCGGCCCGGCTGTCGGCTTCCAGGACGGCGATTTGCTGGTTCACCAGACACAGCCGTTCGTGCTCGCGCACCACCTCCTGCTGGAGCCTTTGCGGCAACCGCCGCCCGTCGCCGGTACGCAGTTCGGCGAGCTTGTCGAGGAAGCCCGGCTGGAGCGGCATGGCGTCGCGGATGCCTTGCGCGTGCAGCAAGCCCTTGATGCGGTTGGTGTGGGCGGTGCGTTCCTTGAGCATGCGCTGGCGCTCCCGGTTGCGGTGTTTGCGGTCCTCGTCTTCGACCGCCGGTACGTGGACCACGCTGCACACCCGCGGCTCTCCCCGCAGAAAAGCCAGCAGCGCGCGCATCAACTGTTCGAGATCGATGCGGTCAGTCTTGGCGCGGCGCGCCCGCCGGCTCACCTGGATGCTGGCGGGGTCGATCTCGTGATTGATAACCCCTTGGTCCGTCAGCCAGCGATGCAGCCAGTGCCCGTCAAAGCCGGCCTCGTAGCACGACGCGATCCGCACCGGCTTGCCGATCCGCGCTGCCTTCGTGCGCACCGCCGCAAGACGTTGCGCCAGCGCCGTCAGGTCTCCTCCCGAAATCGTGTAGCGGCTCATCTTCGCCGAGCCCGGCAACATCACGCCAAGCTTCCACTTCGCTTTACTCAGTTCAAATGCAACATACACCGTGGCATAGTCGTTCGTGGTGGGGGTGTCAGTGTGATCGAGCTTCAACATCTTGATCTCCAGGGTTTGGATGGGTCGTGCAAACCAATCCTAAACCTCCGACCTCCCACCACCCCATAGGATCTGAGGAGCATCGCGAAGCGATGCGTCTCGAAGGATGAAGCCATTGAGGCGGAAATTGCGCTAGGGTCACGCTTGGGTTTTGCGAGTTGGAGGTGAGTGCCATGCTGGGTCGGCTCAACCATGTGGCGATCGCGGTCAAGGATGCCGAGAAGGGCGCCAGAATCTACGGCGCGGCGTTCGGCGCCGACATCTCCGCGGCGGTGCCGCTGCCGGAGCACGGTGTCATCACGGTGTTCGTGACACTGCCCAACACCAAGATCGAATTCATCCAGCCGCTGGGTGAAAGCTCGCCGATCGCCAAATTTCTGGAGCGCAACGCCGACGGCGGCATCCACCACGTCTGCTATGACGTGCCCGACATCATCGCCGCGCGTGACATCCTGATCAAGGAAGGCGCGCGGGTGCTGGGCGACGGCGTGCCGAAAATCGGCGCCCATGGCAAGCCGGTGCTGTTTCTGCACCCGAAGGATTTTTCCGGTGCCCTAGTCGAGATCGAGCAGGCCTGACCATGATCTACACCATCTCCACTGCGTTCGCGATCTACTTCGTCATCTGGTGGATTGTGCTGTTCCTGACCCTGCCGTTCGGCGTGCGCAGCCAGCACGAGGATGGCGGCGGCGTGCCCGGCACCGATCCCGGCGCGCCGATCGCAAGCCTGATGGGCCGCAAGCTGATCTGGACCACCGTCCTCTCGGCGGTAATTTTCGCCGTCGCTTGGCTGGCCTACGATGCCGGATATCTAAACGTCGATCGGCTCTCGCGGCTGATGGGAATGTGAGGGCCGGCCCGGGCTTCGGGCTGGGGTCGGATCGAACTTTCTCGAGCGGGATTGAAGCCCACCCGCCGCAGGATTGGATGGCATGCGTCCATGACTTCCCAGCCGCGCCCGTCGGGCGTTCCCGGACCGGATCAATATCGCGTTTTGCGGGACGCGGATCTGCGGGCCTACCTCGCTCAGCTTCCTGACGTCGTCGCCCGTCTGGGAGGATCGCCGCAAGCCTGGTCGATCGGCGAGGTCGGCGACGGCAACCTCAATCTCGTGTTCATCGTCAAGGGAACGACGGGCGGAATGGCCGTCAAGCAGGCGCTGCCTTATGTGCGACTGGTCGGCGAGAGCTGGCCGCTGCCGCTGTCGCGTTCGCACTACGAATACCAGGCGCTCGTCCACCAGGCTCGGCTGGCGCCCGGCCTGGTGCCGGCGGTGCTGCACCACAATGAGGCTCTCGCCCTCATCGCCATGGAGTTGCTTGAGCCGCACATCATCCTGCGCAAGGGGCTCGTTGCCGGCACCTGCTACCCGCGCCTGGTCGACCACATCACGACCTTCCTGGCGCAAACGCTGTTCCTCAGTTCCGACCTCGCGGTTCCCGCCGCGCAGAAAAAGCAGGGTATCGCCGCCTTTGCCGGCAACCACGCGCTGTGCAAGATCACCGAGGATCTGATCTTTACGGAACCGTATTTCCAGGCCGAGCAGAACCGCTGGACGTCGCCCTGGCTCGATGCGACGGCCGCCAGCTTTCGCGAAGATCTGAACCTGCATGTCGCGATCTCGCGGCTCAAGCTCAAATTCATGGCACGCCCGGAAGCGTTGATCCACGGCGACCTCCACACCGGATCGATCATGGTGACGGAAAGCGAGACGCGAGTGATCGACCCCGAGTTCGCCTTCTATGGTCCGATGGGGTTCGACCTCGGCGCCGTGATTGGCAATCTCATCATGAGCTATCTGGCCTCGGTTGGCCACGAGCGCAGGCCGGGCGAACGCCGCGCGTTCGAGACCTGGGTGCTGGAAACGACGGAAAGCGTCTGGAATCAATTTGCCGCTAAATTCGCCGCGCTTTGGCGCGATCAGGCTGCCGGCGACGCCTATCCGGCAGCACTATTCGCCGGTCAGTCCGGCGCGGCGCGGCTCGAGGCCGAACGGCAGATCTATCTGGAACGGCTGTTTCAGGACGCCATCGGGTTCTCCGCCGCGAAAATCATCCGCCGTATCCTCGGCCTCGCGCACAATATCGATTTCGAGTTGATCGAGGACCCGCGGGCCCGGGCGGTCTGCGAGGCGCGAAGCCTGCGTCTCGCCCGCGCGATGCTGCTGGACGCCCCGTCGTTCCGCAACATCGGTGCGGTGACCGCGGCGGCGGGGCAGTTGCGCGATTGGCAGCCAGATTTCGGCGACTAAATCTCGTCTATCTATTTTCCAGCAGCTGGACCCTCATGGTGAGGAGCGCGGCGACGCCGCGCGTCTCGAACCACGAGGCCGCGTTGCTTCATCCTTCGAGACGCATCGCTTCGCGATGCTCCTCAGGATGAGGACTCAAACCCTCATGGTAAGGAGCGCGGCAACGCCGCGCGTCTCGAACCACGAGGCCTTCGCTATTCGATGGCCCTGGCCCGTAACCGCTGCGCGTAGACGTTGATGACGAGGGCCGCGAGCAGAATGAGACCGCGGATCAGTATCTTCAGGAAGCTGTCGATGTTGACGTGGTCGAGCCCGTTGTTGAGGACGCCGAGCACGAACAGGCCGACGATGGTATTGCCGATGCCGCCACGGCCGCCGAACAGGCTGGTGCCGCCGACCACAACCGCAGCGATCGAATCCAGCAGGTAGGTGTCGAACTCGTTCTGCTGCGCGCTGCCGAAATGGGCGACGGCCAGCATGCCGCCGATACCCGAGCAGATCGCGGAGATCACCATGACGCTGCCGAGAATCAGATTGACGTTGAGTCCGGAATATTCCGCCGCCTCGCGGTTGCCGCCGACCATGTAGACGTAGCGGCCGAAGCGGGTGTAGGTCAGCACAAGGTGGCCGCCAAGCAGCATCAATGCCGCAACGATCACGATCCAGGGAATGCCGCCGATCGACGACGATCCGAGCGTGGTGACAAGGCCGGGCACCTTGTAGGCGATCTGGCCGCGCACCAAGAGGGCGGAGATGCCCGCCGCGATCTGCATCATGGCGAGGGTCATGATGAAGGACGGAATGCCGATCACCGTCAGGCCGAGCGCGTTGACGAGGCCGAGCAGGGCGCACAGCGCGAGCGCCAGCAGGATCGCGATCCAACCGGCCATCGGAAGGTTGGCGATGTTCACGTAGGATTCTTGCTGGGTGAAATAGGCGACCGCGATGCCGGTGACGTTGGCGATGCTGGCGATCGAGAGGTCGATCTCGGCGCAGAGAATCACGAAGGTGAGGCCGACGGCGATAATGCCCGTGACCGAAACCTGGGTCAGAATGTTGCCGACATTGTCGAGGGTCGCAAACGAGGAGCTCGCGGCAGCAAAGAAACCGCTGAGGAAGATCAGCGTCAGGAACGGCGCAATGTTTCGCATCTGGGAGCGCAGCAGCGCGGCGATTCGGCCTGATCGCTTGTGGCCAGCCGCGGAAACCGTCACGCTTTCACCGCTCCCCATGGGCCTCTCCTCACGCCGCTTCCAGCAGGCGGTCTTTGCTGATCGTCTCGTTGGCGAATTCGCGCACCACCGTGCCGCGCTTGAGAACGATGATGCGATCGACCAGCGACAGCACCGTCTCGGGCTCGGTCGAAAGCACGATGATGGCGAGCCCGCGCGCGCGCAGGTCGCGGATGATGTGGATGACATCGTTCTTGGCGCCAACGTCCATGCCGCGTGTGGGCTCGCACAGGACCAGAAGCCGCGGCGGGTAGCTCAGCCACTTCGCAAGCGCGACTTTCTGCTGGTTGCCGCCGGACAGCAGGCCGAGATCGATCTCGACGGCCGCGGGCCTGATCTGCAGTTGCTCGATCTGCCGGCTGGCGATCGAGCGTTCGCGTGACGGCCTCAGCCAAAGCAAGGAAATACGATCGAGGATGCTGATCGAGATGTTCTTGTAAACCGGCTCCTGGTGGAACAGCATGGCGCGCCGGCTCTCCGGTACGAAGGCGATTCCGGCGCCCCGGGCATCGGCCGTGCTGCCGAAGGCCTCTGGCTTGCCGGCAATGGCGAGCTCGCCGACATCGGGCTTGAGCTTGCCGAACAGGATTCGTGCCAGCTCGAGCTGCCCGCAGCCCATGAAGCCGTAGATGCCGAGGACTTCGCCGGAGCGCACCCCAAAGGAGACTTCCTGCAGGCTGCGGCCGAACGAGATCTGACGGGCCTCCAACACCAGTGGCCGGTCGCTGGACGGCGGCAACGCGATCTCCTCGGTGTAGGTCTCTTCCAGCGCCTCGCGGCCCTTGCCGATCATCGCCTCGATCAGCGCCGCCTTGCTGGTGGCGGTCGCCTGCGCCTCGGCGACCTTCCGGCCGTTGCGGAAAACCGTCACCGTGTCCGAGACGCGCAGGATGTCTTCGATGAAATGGGAGATGAAGACGATCGCGGTGCCCTCGTCGCGCAGCCGTCGCAGGGTCGAGAACAGGCGTTCCACCTCGGGCGGCGACAATGCCGAGGTCGGCTCGTCCAGAATGACGATCCGCGCCCCGGAAAACAGCACCCGGGCGATCTCGATCAATTGCTGCAGGCCGATCGGCAGGTCGCCGAGCCGCGAAAGCGGATCGACGTCGATGCCGAATCTTGCGAGTTGTTCACCCGCTTCGCGCGCCATCCGCCGCCACTGCACGAGTCCGAAGCGATTGGTCGGCTGGACGCCGAGAAACACGTTCTCGGCGACCGTCAGATCGGGCGCGACGCTGAGTTCCTGATGGACCATGGCGATGCCGGCCGCGCGTGCATCGCGGACCGATCGAAACCGGACTTCCTTTGCATCCAGCGCGAAACGGCCCGAGAATTCCGCATGCACGCCGGCGATGATTTTCATCAGCGTGCTCTTGCCGGCCCCGTTTTCGCCGACGAGACCGTGGATCTCGCCGGCGGAAAGCGTGAAGTCGACCCCGCGCAGCGCCTCGACGCCGCCGAAGGCCTTGGTGATCTGGTGCAGTTCGAGGAGGGGTGAGCGGCCTTGCGGCATAACAGCTCAGATCAGGAAATGATCCTCCATCCACTGCATGCCCGGCGCATTGGCCTTGGTCACCACCGGACCGTCGGTCACGACGTTCTTCGGGATGCCCTGTCCGCTCTTTTCGCCCGCGGTCACGGCGGCGACGCCGGCGACGATGGCGCCCCCATGGATACGGCAGGAAGGATTGCGGACGGTTGCGAACATGCGGCCTTCGCTCACCGCCTGGATCGCCGGCGGCATGGCGTCAACCCCGCCGATCAGGATGTTGGTGCGGTTATGCGCCTTCATGATGTTGTAGGCGGCAAGTGCCATGTCGTCATTGTGGAAGAAGGCCGCGTCGATCTGCGGGTATTTGGTGAGATAGGTCTCCCACAGCCTTGCTGTCTTGGATACATCCCAATCCGCCGGCTGGGTGTCGAGGACCTCGATGTTCGGGAACTGCTTTACGACATTGTTGAAGCCCTTGGCGCGGCCCTGCGCGCCGGTGTGACCGAGCGCGCCCTGGGTCATGATCATCTTGCCCTTGCCACCGATGGCGTTGACCAGCGCTTGCGTCACCGAAGCGCCCATGAATTCGTTGTCAGGCGCGAGAAACGAGTGGACGTTGATCTGGTCAAGCGGCGCGATCAGCGTGTCCATGTCGATGACCGGGATGCCGGCATCGATCATCTTCTGCACGGGCTGGGTCAGCGTGCCGATGCCGAACGCCTGGATGGCGACGAAATCCCATTTCTGGGAGGCCATATTGTCGATCGCGGCGCGCTGTTTCACAGCATCGAGCTGGCCGTCGAACCAGGCGACCTCGACATTGAACAGCTTGCCCCACCATTCGGCCGCCTGCTTGCCCTGGGCGCACCAGGTCGCCTGCAGACCGGCGTTCGAGAATGCGGCCTTGAGCGGCTTTTCCGAACGGCCCACCTCGGCTGCCATCGCAGGGGTCACGCCCAACCCGCCAAACAGCGCGGTCGCCGCGCCGGCGGTCGCGGCCGCCTGAAGAAGATCGCGCCTCGTCGTTGAGGATTTGTCAGTCCCGGACATTCGCTTGCTCCCTGTTTTCCAATGTTTTTTGCCCGACGGCGTCGATTGCACGCGCCGCGGAAGCAGCAAGTGTCTCATACTCGGGGCATTCGCGCCACCTGCGGCAGAACCCCGGGATCAGGAGATTTGGAACGGACCTGCCGCTATCCGCTCAGGCTTCGCTGGCGGCGATCATGGCTTCGATCTCGTCAAGCAGTCTTCGCCACGCCTGTTCGATCTCCGGCGACCAGTCCGGCCCGAGGATCTCGCGTATCGTTGCCGCGATCACGCCGAAGAATTTGCCGAACAGCTCGCGCGGCGTGCCGTAGGCGTCATGCGAAGACACCTCGCATTCGATCATGCGAAAGTTGCCGGTGCGCTCGCCCGCAAGATCCAGTATCGCCTCTATGCTGAGCGCGAGCATGGAGCCCTTGACAAGGTCGTTCGCTTCGCGCCGGAACATCGCTTCGGCCTCGGGGTGTTCGCGGAACAGGCGACGATAGACCAGCGGCGTCAGATCCTCGCAACGTTCGGCGGCGAGTTGGAAGCTGTGCTCGATCGGATGGGTCATGGCGAAGCGCGAGGATGTCTTGAAAGCATCGCAAAAAAAGAGCAGGGCGCGAGCCCTGCTCCAGAAATTGTGTCGACCCTATTTCCCCGAAAATTTGGATTTGATCTTGATTGCGGGGCAGCGCTGCTTCTGCGCGCCAGGGCTCCTCCCGAGACTTGGACCACCAGACTTCAACCTTACGGTCGGCCTGAGCCCGCAGTGGTAGACCATCTTTTTCGCCTTGTCATCAATTTCAGCAACGATTGTTCAAAATTCAAGCAATTTGCGAAATGATTGGGGTTTCGCCATTTGCGTGCGATGATTTTGCGCGCAGCAGGTGTTCCGGGTAAGGGGGTAGGGCCACCCGCATGAATCCGTATTTCGCCGCGCTCAACGTCAGTTTGCCGGGAACCCAATCTCGACTCCTGACTCTGAGCATGATTAGCTAGCCACGTTGAAGGGGATGGGTTTGCTGATGCGCCGGCGGTTGCGGAAATTCCTTCCGATCGTCCTGATCGCCTTGGCGGTGCAGGTTTTCGCGCCGATCGTGGCGTGCTGGGCGGCCGGCATCGGTGCGTCCAACCCGTTGCTCGAGTCCTCCATCTGCCACGACGACGGGGCGTCGACCTCGAACTCCACTGATCCATCTGGCCAGCCCTGCGCCCATGACGGCTGCTGCGCCGCCTGCAGCCTGGCCCACGCTGCGCCCGCCGACACCCCCCAGCCGACGACCGCAAGGCTCTATTTGCAGCCCGAACGTGTGGTATGGCGCGAGGTCGCGCCGGACCAACTGCAATCCCGAGCCGGCTCGCATGCCCAGGCCCGGGCGCCACCGCATCTGACGTGATCATTTCGGCCATTGGCCGTTGATGCAGTCCCACGTCAATTCATGCGGAGATTTCGATGTCTATCCGTCATGCGCGGGCGGCCCTTTCAGGGCTCGCTATAGCGCTCGTTCCCCTCAGTGAAAGCGCCGCCCACGAGATCGTCGGCAACCGCTTCTTTCCCGCAACGCTTACCATCGACGACCCCGGCGTCAACGATGAACTCGCGTTTCCTACCGTCTCGAGTCTCAAGACCGGCGACGACCCCTCCTTCAGACAGTTCGACTTCTCCGGTGAATTCTCCAAACGGATCACCGAGGCGTTCGCGGTGTCGTTCGGCCCAACTTACAGCCATCTCAGTCCGCCCGGCGGACCGACCGGGGTCGGGGCGAGCGGATTCCAGAATTTTGAGACCACGTTCAAATACCGGGTCTTCAAGGACCCGGCGCATGAGTTCGTGATGTCGGTCGGCCTTTCCATCGAATGGGGTGGGAGCGGTGCGGCAGGCGTCGGCGCGGACCCCTTCACGACCTACACGCCGACGGTCTATTTCGGCAAAGGCCTCGGCGATCTTCCGGACACGCTGTC
>JBDTKD010000151.1:0-19267 GCA_039935515.1 Bradyrhizobium sp. | reverse complement strand
CGCCAGAAGCATTGATAACACCTTATCTTGTCCTCAAAATGTATTTCACCATCCTCCGAGACGGCGCGGAGTCTATCATCGGGCCGCGCGTCTCGAACCACGAGGCCCTGGATGTGCGGTCATGATTCGCGCACCGCGGCTTCATCCTTCGAGACGCGCGCAAGCGCGCTCCTCAGGATGAGGTCTTCGACCCTCATGGTGAGGAGCGCCGAAGGCGCGTCTCGAACCACGAGGCCACGGGATGCGCGGTCACGCGCCGAAAGCGCCAACCCCTGATTAGTTTCAGGCCTTGGCCAGATCGAGAAAATGCCGCCCTGCCCGGTCCTCGGTCTCGACGATCCAGGCATCGGGGTCGAAGCGGATTTCCCTGGCGAGACGTTCTTCCACCGACGTTTCCGGCACCGCCTGGGGCGAGGCCGGCACAAAGATGCGCTCGGCCGGGCGAGTGTCGTCATAGACGGTCTGCGGCGCCGGGGCATACAGCATGGCGTTGCCGTCAAGCGTGGCGACCTTGACGAAAACCGCGCCGGCCTCTTCGGCGCCGCGCCGGCGCACCGCGCCGAAGATTCCCTCGGTCTGGCAGCGGCGCAGATAAGCCGCCACCCATATGCTCGATTTCAACCGCATGGGGCGGACGTTATAGCGTTTTCGAGCGAAGTGGATACTGGTTCGCGTGAAGAAAACGCGTCAAAACAAGAAACCGACGCCAAGGCTAGTCGATCGGATGGCCGATCATCGCCGAGAGTTCGTGCACCAGGCGCTCGGAGACCTGCCCGCTCAACGGAATCCTGCGCTCGCGCTCGAATTTCTGGATCGCCGCCAGGGTGTCGGCATTGATGGTGCCGGTCGATTTCAACTGGCCGTAGCCGTAGTCCGTCAGCGCGCGCTGCACCGCCGCCACCCGGCGCGAGCCCGAATTGACAAGGGCTTCGTTGTGGGGCGCAACCGGCACCGCTGCCGGCGGTCGCGGCACGTTCGAAGTCGCCACCGGCGCCTCGCTGGTCGCCTTGACCAGATTGGTCAGCGGATCGGCGGTTCTCGGCTCTGCAGGCTTCGATTCCGGCGGCGAGATTTCCGCCGGCCTGACCGAGGCTTCGACCGGACGCGGGCGCGGAAGTGGACTCGTCTCCGGCAGCATGACGACCGACCCGAACATCGGCGCCGGATGGTGGCCTGCCTGCAGGAACAGCGCATTGACGATGATCGCCATCAGGGCCGCCAATGCCAGCGCGCCCGCGGCCATGTCTTTCGGGCTGTGCAGCAGGATGCGCATCATGAGGCCGCGTTCCGTCGCCGCCTCGAGCGCCATCGCATTGACGCCGCGGCGGCGGCGCGGTTTGTCGGTTTCCCCGGCGTTTCGTTTAGGCACGTTTCTTCACCTGATGGGCTGGTTCTGGCGGTCCGGATCGCACCACCGGTGTCAGCGTTGCAATATTGCTGGAGGGCTGCTGGGCCGGTGGCGTGAACGCCAGCGGCAGCGCGATGATGACGGTGGTGCCTTCGTTGATCCTGCTTTGCACGGTGATCTCGCCGGCGTGCAGCCCGACCAGGCTTTTCACGATCGAGAGCCCGAGGCCGGTGCCTTCGTGCCGACGCTGATAGGTCTTGCCGGCCTGGAAGAAGGGGTCGCCAACGCGCTTGAGATCGTCGTCGGCAATGCCGACCCCGGTATCGGCGACGCGAAGCACGAGGCGAGATCCCTCGACGGCGGCGGAAACCGTCACCCTGCCGCCGCGCTCGGTGAACTTGATCGCATTCGACACGAGGTTGAGCACGATCTGCTTGAAAGCACGCGGATCGCCGGTCATGGCGGGCAGATCCTCGGGCACGCAGGTCAGCAGGTCGATGCCGTTTTCCCGCGCCTTCAAAGCCAGCAGGTTGCAGCAATTGAGCAGCGCCGCACGCGGCGCGAACGGCTCCGGTGCGATCTCGAAATTGCCCGACTCCATCTTGGACATGTCGAGAATGCCGTTGACCACCGACAGCAGATGCTGGCCTGAATCATTGATCAGCTGGGCATATTCCCTGCGGCGCGCCGCATCCAGCATCAGCGCCTCTTCCTGAACGATCATCTCGGAGAAGCCGATGATGGCGTTGAGCGGGGTGCGCAATTCGTGGCTCATGGTCGCGAGAAAGCGACTCTTGGATGCATCTGCCTGCTCGGCAGCGGTGCGTGCCAGATCGAGCGCCCGCTCCTGCATCTTGCGATCGGTGACGTCGCGCATGACGGCGACAACTTCGGCCTCGGGCGACGTCGCCGCCTCAGACGCCTGGTCGAGCGGCTGGCAACGCATTTCGACCCAGATGAAGTCGACCGGATGATTCAGGCCCCGTTCGTTTCCGCGCGGTGCATCCCGCCTGAGGCGAAATTCGACGCTGCGCGCCTCGCCGCCGCGCGCGGCGTCCGAAAGTGCGGTGAGATAGGCCGGACGGTCGGCGACATGCACGCGGTCGAACAGGCCGTGCCCGAGCAGCCGCGATAGCGGCGCGCCCAGCATGGTCTCCGCGGCAGGCGAGATGAACTGCACCGCGCCGTTGCGGTGATGGCGCGAAATCACGTCACTCATGTTCCGTGCCAGCAGGCGATATCGATCTTCCTCGACATAGAGCAGCGAGACACTGGTTCGCGCCAACGATTCCGCGCCGAAGGCGAGCCCGGCGGCATAGAGCGTCGCCGACGCGATGCCAAACGCCATCAACTCGCCGCGCAGCACCGCGTTCGCAGCCGGCGCCGGCAGCATGTCCAGATATCCCAGAGCGATCAACAGCGCGGCACATCCCAGTGCCAGCGTGGATGCGAATGCGACAACGCGTCGCGACGCCGAAAGCGCGGCCTCGAGCGGAACGACGACAAGCCAGATCGCGGCAAAGGATTCGATCCCGCCGGTACGCATCGCCACCGTCATGACGAGACCCGCCAGCGCCAGCGACGACAGGACATGCGCGCCCTCGTAGCGGCCGGTACGCGACAGGAACCACGACAGCAGAATGGGCGCGATCAGCCAGGTGAATGCCGCGACCTCGAGTGCCGAGGGTGCGCCGCGCATCACGAGATAGACCGGAAACGCGGCAAACGCCGCAAGGCTGCCCAGCAACCGCGGCGCAATGAAGGCGCGATGACGCGCGCGCGTCAGCATGTCATATCGTGCCGAGGGATGCAGCAGCGCATCGAGGCAGTCGCGGATGATGTTCAACACGGTCACGGTTCCCGCGCTTCGGCTGGTTCGTCGCACAGACGCGCCGGAACGCCCCCTTTATCGTTGCGCCACCGTGTCAGAGCGAAATTAAGCGAACGCTAAGGCGTTGCGGCCGCCCGCGAAAGACCGCGCTGTGGCCGCGGTTTTGGCCGGCGCGGACTGCCTCATTCAATGCAGATGGTGAACGTCGGGTTTCCGGAACCGATCCGATATGGTTTCGAAAGGGTGGACGTGCCGCCGCCATGGTTGCCTCGGCGATGCCGCCATCAATCGAAAATTTACACCGAATCGAATCATTCGGACTTTTGGCGAAGTTTCGGCGAATTAAGCTCAATGCAAACACTTGCGATTTATCGACCGCTGCTAGCAAGGGTCGAAAGCGCGAAATCAACGCAGCAGGACCAAAAAAAGAGAGACGACCGGGATCGCGAGATGTTTTTTCTGCTTCGCATGGCGTTCTGGCTCGGGCTGGTGCTCGTGCTGTTGCCGAGGGACAAGGCGCCTGAAACGGCCAAGGCGCCGCAGATCGGCGCGTCGGAAGCCATCTCGGCTGCGACCGCGGCAGTCTCGGACATGACTCAATTCTGCAAGCGCCAGCCGGCGGCCTGCGAGGTCGGCGGGCAGGCCGCGACCGCGATCGGGCAGCGCGCGCAAGGCGGCGCCCGCAAACTCTACGAGATCATCACCGAGAAGCGCGCACCCGATCATACCGGCTCGATCGACGGCGGCGCGGATGCAGACCCGTCGTCCGACGATACAGCGAGGCACGACACACTGGCGCCGGACGATCTGGTGGCCAGGTGGCATGTCCCGCCAGCGCCCTGAGCTTGCCGGAACTGCCGCCATTTCTTGCCCGACGATATCGCTTTCGGCCGCCCGCGATCCCATATATGGCTTTGGGATCGAACGCAGGACACGATGACGATCGACGAAATCAGGGATAATTTTGCGCTGCTGGACGACTGGGACGACCGGTACCGGTATGTCATCGAACTTGGCCGCACCCTCGATCCGATGCCGGAAGCCGAACATTCCGCGGCCAACAAGGTGCAGGGCTGTGTCAGCCAGGTCTGGCTATCGAAGCAACTCGACCGCAGCGGCAACAACGAGCCGTTGCTGAATTATCTCGGCGACAGCGACGCGCATATTGTGCGCGGACTGATCGCGATCCTGCTGACGCTGTTTTCCGGTCATACACCGCAGCAGGTTCTGTCCACCGACGCGATCGCGGTATTCGACGAGTTCGGATTTCGCGAGCATCTGACGCCGCAACGTTCCAACGGCCTGCGTTCCATGGTCGAGCGGATTCGCTCTGACGCACGCGAGACGCTGGCCGCGGCCTCCTGAAATTCCCGGCTATTTGCGCCGGCGCCGCTGCTGGCCGAGCCCCATTTTCTTGGCAAGCTGCGAGCGCGCCACCGCGTAGTTCGGCGCCACCATCGGGTATTCGGCGGGAAGACCCCATTTGTCGCGGTACTGTTCCGGCGTCATGTTGTACTGCGTGCGCAGGTGGCGCTTCAGGGATTTGAAGCGCTTGCCGTCCTCCAGGCACACCAGATAATCGGGGGTCATCGATTTCTTCACGGAAACCGCCGGTTTGGCCGGCTCGAGCGGCGCCTCGGTCCGGCCGGTCGAAACCCGCAGCAATGCCGCATGGATCTGGCCGATCAGGGCCGGGATTTCGGAAGCCGGCGTCGGATTGTTGCTGAGATAGGCGGAGACGATATTCGCGGTCAGGTCGATGAAACTCTTGCCGGCAGCCTCGGTCATGACCTGAACCTTTCGACGATCGTAGGCTTAGAGGGAACCTGGCACGTATTCCGCAAACCGCGCTTGCGGCTCGCGCCGTATCCCACCGCGCCAATACGCTTGCAGAATCGTGCATTACTTGCCGAATATGACCGGATTACTGCTGGTGTGACAAGAACAACAGCGTTTTTCAATGCAGGGCCACTACAGGCAGCGCAGCCTCACGAACGCTGGTCGAGATGAGCGCGCAGTTCGTCGATGGACGCAAACCGCATCATGCCTTCGGGCATTTGCGCCTCGATCGAGCCATCCGAATAAAGCGAATAAGCCATGCCGTCGACGACGCCCGATTTGAGCACCGTCACCGGTAGTAAGACCTCGTCCGGTGCGGCCGGCGTATATAGCTCCGCTGCGGGCGCGTCGGCGCCGGGCTCGGTAAACGTTGATGGCGTGCGGCTGCTGCGCCGCAGCGGATCGGCGATCCTCGGACGTTCCGGTTGCGGCCAAGCGTCTTGCAATGGCCCCGGCGGCGTCTCGGCGGGTCTGGGAGGCGGCGGCGCGATCGGTGATCCCCGGAGATCGGCCGCGGAAGGATCGGCCGTTCGCTCGTCGGCGCGCTCGCGTTCCTTCCGCGAGGAGGAGGAGGAAAACAGCAGGTTACGACGTGGTTTGGCGGCCGGGTCGGGCAACGGCGCCTCATGGCGCACACGATCGCGCGCGGTAGCCTCCTCCAGCCACGGTGCCGGCGATGGCCCGGCCGGAGGCGTGGCGGATTCTGTCTCGCGAGGCTTTTCCGGACGGTCGAGGCCGAACGTCAGGCCATCGTTTTCGGTGGGCTGTTTGGCCGAAATGCCGACAGATGCCTCGGCTGCCGCGCGCGCTTGGACCGGGGTTCCAGGAGCGATCCGGTGGGCGATCGTCCTCAGTTCCCGAACCACCATGCTGAGGCCGAGCAGAACCATTCCGGTGCAGCCAGCGACGGTGCCCGTGAAAATCAGGGTATTGCCGAAACTGAATTCCTTGACCGGAATCCCGAATCCGATCGCTGCAAGGCCCGCCAGCACAAGACCAATGCCGGCGACCAACAAGAAAGTCACCATCGAACTCACCCCCGACCGCGCTTGACAGCACGCGAACCGCCAAAGCCACGATAACGTCATATTGTGTACATCGCCAACCGCCAATTGCGGGTCAAGTTCCGCGCAAAGCTGGCGCAGGCCTCACCGCTTCACCGACCTGTCGGGATTTTCGCAAGATCGGAAGATCTTTACCGTTGCCGCGATTGTTGCGCCGCAACAGGAAAATTACGCCACAATTGCCCATTACTTGGGCATTGAACTGCGCTATATGGGCGCCGGGGAATGAGGCCCAAAAGCGCCAAAACAGGGCCAAGGGGACGCCGGGTTACCAATAGCCATGTCATCAGTGACAACGTCGACCGTCGATACGCCCCTCGCGCGCTCGGTGGAGCGGATCTGCGACGACCTCGCGATCATCGCGCTGGGGGCGGTGGGCCTGATTGCGAGCTTCACCTTCCGGGACTATGGGCTCGGTTGGGACGACTATACGCACGCCGAATACGCCGGCCTGCTGCTGCGGATGTACGGTTCCGGATTCAAGGACACCGGCGCGCTGTCGTTTGCCAACCTCTATATGTACGGCGGCGGGTTCGATATGGCCGCCGCGCTGCTGCACAAGGTCATCCCGCTTGAACTGTTTGAAACGCGCCGCCTGGTAGGCGCCATCGTCGGTATCATCGGGCTGGCGATGACGTGGCGGCTGGGCCGCCGTGTCGGCGGTCCGCTTGCCGGATTGGCAGCGCTGCTTCTGCTTGCGCTCTGCCCGACCTTCTACGGGCATATGTTCATGAACCCGAAGGATGCGCCATTCGCGGTGGCGATGGTCATCCTGATGCTGGGCCTCGTCCGCCTCGTCGAGGAATACCCCTCTCCCTCGCCGCGGACCATTCTGATCGTCGGCCTTGGCGCCGGCCTTTCGCTCGGTTCCCGTGTCCTCGGCGGACTGGCGCTGTTCTATGCGGTGATCGGCATTGCGCCGTTGTTCATCGACGAGTTCCGTACGCAAGGCACGGCCGACGCGCTCAGGCGGCTCGCGCATGCCGCCTACGTGCTGCTGCCGGGCCTGATCCTCGGCTACCTCGTCATGGGACTGATCTGGCCCTGGTCGATCATGGAGCCAGGCAACCCCTTTCGCGCGGTCACCTATTTCTCGCACTTCTTCGAGAAGCCGTGGAAGGAAATGTTCGATGGCACGCTGGTCTCGGTGCCGGACATGCCCTGGTCGTATCTGCCGACCCTGTTCGCGTTGCAGCTTCCGGAGATTCTGCTTGGTCTTGGCGTCGCCGGCATCGTCGGCACGCTGGTTGCATTGTCGCGCGGCGACGTGACGGCCCGGCGCAAGGCCATCCTGTTGACGCTCACGCTCGCGGCGACCCTGCCGCTGCTAATCGCGATCGTGAAGCGCCCGGCGCTCTACAATGGCATTCGCCACTTCATCTTCGTGATTCCGCCGATGACGGTGATTGCGGGCGTCGCGTTCGCATGGGGGATGAACTGGCTCAAGCAAAATCGCCGCAACTGGCAGCCCGCCGCCGTGGCCATCTTCGCATTCGGTCTGCTGCTGCCGCTCAGCGAAATGATCCGGCTGCACCCCTATGAGTACACTCACTTCAATCGTATCGCCGGCACGGTGCGCGCCGCCGACGATCGGTACATGCTGGACTACTGGGGTCTTGCGTTCAAGCAGGCATCCGACACCCTGCACGAAACGCTCGCCGAGCAGCAGGAATCGCCGCCGCAGGGACGCAAATGGAAGGTCGCGGTGTGCGGTCCGCAACGGCCCGCGCAGGTCGCGCTGGGCCCCGACTTCACCATCGGCTGGGACAGCCAGGGCGCCGATTTCGCGATGACGCTCGGCGAATTCTACTGCAAGAGCCTGACCGCGCCGGTCATGGTGGAGGTCAAGCGCGACGACGTGGTGTTCGCCCGCGTCTACGATATCCGCGGGCGCAGCATTTCGAGCCTGCTGGCGATTCCGCCGCCCTAACGCCCGTTCGATTCTGATTGAATCAGAACCGGGCTTTAGTTTCTTGTTTTGACGCGTTTTCTTCACGCGAACCGGTACCCACTTCGCTCGAAAACGCTATAAGCGCAGAAACATGACTGCCACGCCGGCGGCGCGCCTTGCTGCGAACCGGCCACGGGGCTAGGGTTGCGGCGAAATTCGCAAATTCACGGGAGAAACCGGTCATGTCACCTGCGGAAGCCCGCCTGATGGAAGTGCCCTCGGACATGACGGAGGCCGAGTGGAACCAGCGTGTCAATCTCGCCGCCTGCTATCGGCTGGTCGCGCATTATGGCTGGGACGATCTGGTTGACACCCACATCTCCGCGCGAGTGCCGGGGCCGGAACATCATTTCCTGATCAATCCCTACGGCCTGATGTTCGACGAGATCACGGCCTCAAGCCTGGTCAAGGTCGATCTCGACGGCAACCAGCTCACCAAGAGCGACTACAGCATCAATCCGGCCGGCTTCACCATCCATTCGGCGATCCATGAAGTGCGCGAGGATGCCGGCTGCGTGCTTCATTTGCACACGCCCGACGGCACCGCGGTGGCAAGCTGCATGGAGGGCCTGCTGCCGATGAACCAGACCGCGCAATTCGTCACCCACGATCTCGCCTATCATGACTACGAAGGCGTAGCCCTTGATCATGACGAGCGCCCGCGCCTGCAGAAGGACCTCGGCAACAAGAACCACATGCTGCTGCGCAATCACGGCACGCTGACAGTTGGCCGCTCGGTCGCCTCCGCCTTCGAGCGGATGTACCATCTCGAACGGGCCTGCACCATGCAGGTGCGCACGCGCATGCTGGGCCCGACCGCCTATCCGGTCGACCAGGCCGTGATCGACAAGAACGAGCAGGTGTTTTCCAATCCCGACCGTTCCGAATTGCGTTCGACCAACCTGGTTTGGCCGCCGCTGCTGCGCAAGCTCGATCGCCTCGATCCCAGCTACAGGAATTGAAATCTCGCCGATTCGGTGTAGTATCGCACACAACGACCTCTACACTTCGAAGCCAAACGCCGCCCAATTCCGGGCGGCGTTTTTGCGTGGGCTCGATCAGCGTGGCGCGTCGGCCAATGCGGCGAGTATTCGCGCCCACGAACGAATGCCCTTGTGGAAGCTTTTCAGGTCATATTTTTCGTTCGGCGAATGGATATTGTCGTCCTCGAGGCCAAAGCCCACCAGCACGGTGTCGAGGCCGAGCGTGCGCTTGAAGTCCGCCACGATCGGGATCGATGCGCCGGAGCCGATCAGCAGCGCTTCCTTGCCCCATTCGTCGGTCAGTGCGCGCCTCGCGGCAGCGAGTGGCTTCATGTTCCAGTCAAGCGCAATCGCCGGCGCGCTGGAATGGTCGCCGAATTCGGCCCGGCAATCCGCCGGCAGCCGTGCCCTCACATAATCGCGAAACGCGTCGCGGATCCTGGCGGGCTCCTGCCCCTCCACCAGGCGGAACGAAACCTTGGCCGAGGCTTCCGCCGGAATTATCGTCTTGGAGCCCTCGCCGGTGTAACCGCCGGTGATGCCGTTGACATCGCAGGTCGGGCGCGACGATATCTGTTCGATCAACAGGCGGCCCTTCTCGCCGGCGGGAATCGACAGGCCGATCGGCTTGAGAAAGCGGTCCGCCGTCAGATTGAGCTTCGACCATTGCGCCAGAATGTCGGCGGGCAGATCCTTCACGCCGTCATAGAAGCCGGGGATGGTGATGCGGCCATCATCGTCAAACAGGCCGCCGAGGATGCGGGTCAATACCCGGATCGGATTCTGCGCGCCGCCGCCGAAGATGCCGGAATGCAGATCGCGGTTGGCGGCCTTGATCCGGACCTCTTCGTAAACCAGCCCGCGCAGCGAGGTGGTGATCGCGGGCGTATTCGGGTCCCACATGCCGGTGTCACAGACCAGGGCAAAGTCGGCCTTGAGGTCGTGCTTGTTCTGCTCGAGAAACGGAACGAAGTTTTTCGATCCGATTTCCTCTTCGCCCTCGATGATGATGGTGATGTCGACCGGCAACGAACCCGTGACCTGCTTCCAGGCGCGGCAGGCCTCGACGAAAGTCATCAGCTGACCCTTGTCGTCCTCGGCGCCGCGCGCGACGATGATCTTTCGCCCGTCGGCGTGATCGGTGACGACGGGTTCGAAGGGCGGGCGATGCCAGAGATTGAGCGGATCGACCGGCTGTACATCGTAGTGACCGTAAAACAGCACGTGCGGTCGCCCGTCCTTGCTGCCGTTGGCTTTGGCGACGATGGCGGGGTGACCGGCCGTCGGCCGGACCTCGGTTGCGAACCCAAGCGTTGCGATATCGCTGGCGAGATGATCGGCGGCCGCCTTGCAATCGCCGGCAAAGGCCGGATCGGCCGAGATCGACTTGATCCGCAGCAGGGCAAACAGCCGTTGCAGGCTGTTGTCGAAATCACCGTCGATGCGATCGAGGACCGGTTGAAGCTGTGAGGCACTGGACATCTTGGTCTTCCCCTGGCTGGCGGGCGCTGCTCTGGATACCCTGTTGTAGCCCGCCGGTCACCGGCGACAAGGTGCCGGCGACGCCGTCTGTGGCCGGATGCGGAATGTGCCAGACCAGTCCGCCGGCGATCGCGACCGTTGCCGCGAGGTTGATCCCGAAAGCTTGCAGAGCGTGCGCCAGCGAGCAGAAAAGCCTCTAGCGTCGCAGCAGGCCGCCCAGCGCGCCGCGTACCAGCGCGCGGCCGACCGAACCGCCGATCGAGCCGCCCACCGATTTGCCGAGATCGGCGACGACCCCGCCAACCACCTTGTTGGTGACCGAGCGGGTGACATTCCGTGCGATGAGCTGACCGGTCGACAGCCTGCCGCGCGAGACGTTGGCGCCGAAAATCGTCCCGACCATCGCGCCGATCTGGCCGAGAACCCCACCGCCTGCGCTCGCCCCGTCCGCCGTGGCGGCCGTTCCGGCAAGCCGTTTTTGCAGAATCTCATAGGCGGATTCGGAATCGATCGAGGTATCGTATTTGCCCTTGACCGGGCTGTTGTCCATGATCGCCTTGCGCTCCTCGGGCGTGATCGGCCCGATCCGCGCCGAAGGCGGCCGGATCAGGACGCGCTCGACCATCGCAGGCGTGCCGTTGCCCTCCAGAAACGACACCAGCGCCTCGCCCTTGCCCAATTCCATGATGACCTGGGCGGTGTCGAGCTTCGGATTGGGCCGGAACGTCTGCGCCGCCGCCGCAACCGCCTTCTGATCGCGCGGCGTGAACGCCCTCAGCGCGTGCTGCACGCGGTTGCCCAACTGTCCGAGCACCTTGTCCGGGACGTCGACCGGATTTTGTGTCACGAAATAAACACCAACTCCCTTGGAGCGGATCAGCCGCACCACCTGCTCGATCTTGTCCATCAGCGCCTTTGGCGCACCATCGAACAACAGATGCGCCTCGTCGAAAAAGAACACGAGCTTCGGCTTCGGCGGATCGCCGACCTCCGGCAACTCCTCAAACAATTCCGACAGCATCCACAGCAGGAACGTCGCGTACAGCCGCGGACTCTGCATCAGCTTGTCCGCCACCAGGATATTGACCATGCCCCGGCCATCGCGGTCGGTGCGCATGAAATCCTTCAGCGCAAGCGCAGGCTCGCCGAAAAACCTGGTGCCGCCCTGGTTCTCCAGCACCAGGAGCTGACGCTGGATGGTTCCGACCGTTGCCTTGGTGACGTTGCCGAAGCCTTGCGCGGCCTTGCGGATCGCAGCCAGCGGATCATCGCCGTCGCCCGCCTTTTTGCTGCTGTCCGGGACGATCGCGTCAAGCAGCGCCCGGAGATCCTTCATGTCAATCAGGGCAAGACCGTTGTCGTCGGCAACACGGAAGGCGACGTTCAGCACGCCTTCCTGTACATCGTTCAGATCAAGCATCCGCGACAGCAGCAGCGGGCCCATTTCAGTGACAGTGGCGCGCACCGGGTGACCCTGTTCGCCGAACACATCCCAAAATACCGTCGAAAACCGGTCGGGCTGGAACGTGAGGCCGACGTCGCCGGCGCGCTTGACGATAAAATCCTTGGCCTCGCCGACTTCGGAGATGCCCGAAAGGTCTCCCTTGATATCGGCCGCGAAAACCGGGACGCCGGCGCGCGCAAATCCTTCAGCCATCACCTGCAGCGACACCGTTTTTCCGGTTCCGGTGGCGCCGGTGACGAGGCCATGGCGATTTCCGAGCGCGAGCGTCAGCCAGACCGGCTGTTCGCCCTTGCCAATGAAAATTTTCCCGCCGGTATCGGCCATCTTGTCGTCGAACGTCGCCATGGCATCGCCTCTTCACACGCATCAAGGGTGTCGGCCCCCACGCCGCAATCATACTGCATCTTGCAAGCCGAATGAAACCGGTCAACGCGTGAGATGAAACCGGGCGCGCCGGACAAGCGATCGTTCGGCCGCACAATCAACCGACGAAAGTTGTAACCGCCGCGTTTCCGCGACGATTTGACCGCCAATTCCACGCTTGCTCTTGCATTGCTGCAACACTCGGCAAGCGATCGAACCGGAATCGGCTTTGCAATGCGGTGATCGCTTGTATTTCGTGTGGCAGGAGACCAAGATAAAAACACAATCAAGGATCCGGCAAGCAACCGGTTGAGGGCGGGGCCATATGGACGAATTGATAGGAAGGCTGGCTGCGAAAGCCGGCATCGAGAATGCCGTTGCTGAAAACACCATCGGCATCATCCTGGGATTTCTTCGCAACGAGGGCCCTTCCGACAAAGTTCAGACCTTGATCGACAGCATTTCGGGCGCGGAAGCTGCCATCGCAGCCTCCAGCGGGGGCGACGGTGTTGGCAGGTTGATGGGCGGTGGCCCGATGGCGTTGGGCACCAGGCTGATGGGACTCGGTCTGGGCATCGGTGAGATACAGAACATCGCGCGTGAACTTTTGAGGTTCGGTCGCGACAAAATCGGAGCGGATCAGATGGGCGAGATCGTTGCAGGGACGCCGGGCCTCAGACAATTTGCTTGAAGCACCTTTTTCATATTGAGCATCATGACATATCCAATTTCCGAGCTTGACGGCCTGTCCGCCTTCACCGCGTCGAAACTGAAATCGCTTGGCATCCGCACTACCGACGCGCTGCTCGAGGCCGCGCGCACCGTCAAAGGACGCAAGGCGCTTGCGGCGAAGACCGGCATCAGCGAGCAGCAGTTGCTCGAATGGGCCAATGTTTCCGACTACATGCGGATTCCCGGCATGGGCAAGGCAAAGGTCGGGCTGGTGCGCGCCGCCGGCGTCACCACGGTACGCGAACTCGCGCTGCGCAATCCGGCCCGGCTGGCGCAGAACATGAAGGACGTGAACACCAAGCGCAAACTGGTGCGCGTTTTGCCCTCGGAAAAGTCGGTCGAGCAGCTGATCGCGCAGGCCCGCAAGCTTCAGCCCAAAATCACCTACTAGCGGCCGACGGACCGGCCAGGCCAGCGCATTCCTGCATCTTGACTCCCTTGCAGGGACCGCGCAAAGCGACCGCATGATCGCGACCACGTCCAGACCCGCCCCGGCGCACGCCCCGGCCGATCAGCCGGTGTTGCAGACTGTCCTGTCCCGGCCGCATCCCGCCGTGATGGGTATCCTGAATGTGACGCCGGATTCATTTTCGGATGGCGGACGGTTCATCGCTCCGGAGCAGGCGCTGGCGCAGGCCCGGCGGATGATCGCGGGGGGCGCCGACATCATCGACATCGGCGCGGAATCCACCCGGCCCTATGGCGCGCAACCGATCCCGGCGGCCGAAGAACTGAAACGCCTGCAGCCGATCCTGCCCGAAATCGTTTCGCTCGGTATTCCCGTATCGATCGACAGCATGAAATCGGCCGTGGTGGCCTGGGCGCTGGATGCGGGGGCAACCATCGCCAACGATATCTGGGGCCTCCAGCGCGATCGCGGGATGGCCGCGCTGCTGGCGGGGCGCAACGTGCCCATCGTCATCATGCACAACCGCGACAGCGCCGAGGCCGGCCTCGATATCATGAAGGATATCGCAGTCTTTTTTGAGCGCTCGCTGGAGATCGCCGCCAAGGCGGGCATTTCGGCGGATCGCATCGTGCTCGACCCCGGCATCGGCTTTGGCAAGACCCAGGAACAGAGCATGACGGTGCTGGCCCGCTTCGGCGAACTGCGCCGCTTCGGGCTGCCGCTGTTGGTCGGTGCGTCGCGCAAGCGCTTCATCAGTTCGGTGACGCCATCCGAGCCGCAGCAGCGGATCGGCGGCTCGATCGCGGCACATCTGATCGCGGTCAAAGGTGGCGCGCGGATCGTCCGAACCCACGACGTGGCGGAAACGGTGCAGGCGCTGCGCGTGGCTGCGGCGATCGAGGACAGGGCATGACCGATTTGATCTTCATCACCGGCGTGGTCATCCATGCCCGCCACGGCGTCATGGAACACGAGACCGAAGTTGGCCAGCGGTTCGTGATCGACCTCGAGCTTTCCGCCGATCTCTCGGAGTCTTCGCGCACCGACCGTCTCGCCGATACCGTGTCCTATTCCAACGTGGTGGCAACCGCGACGGCGGCCTTCAAGAACGCCAATTACAAGCTGCTGGAACGCGCCGCCGGCGCCGTCGCCGACGCCATCCTGGCAGCCTTTGCCCGCGTCAGCGCCGTCAAGGTGACCGTTCACAAGCCGCACGCCCCAATCGCCGCGATCTTCGGCGATGTCGGCGTGGTCCTGACCCGCACGCGCCAGCCGTCCGCCCATGGCTGACGTCCTGATTGCGCTGGGCGGAAATATCGGTGATGTCCGCGAGACATTTCGGAAAGCCATCGCCAATATCCTGGGCATGGCCCAGGCTGCGCTGCTGGCGCGCTCCTCCGACTATGCCACGCCGCCCTGGGGCGATGAGCAGCAGCCACGCTTCATCAATGCCTGCATCGAAATCGAGACCGGCCTTGATCCCCATGCGCTGCTGTTCACGCTGCACAGGATAGAACAGAAGTTCGGCCGTGATCGTTCTCGTGAACAGCGCTGGGGACCGCGCACCCTCGATCTCGACCTGATTGCCTACGACGATGTTTCGCTGCAAAAACCGGAGCTGACGCTGCCGCATCCGCGCCTGTTCGAACGCGCGTTCGTTCTGGTGCCGCTGGTGGAAATCGCGCCCGATCGCCTGATCGCGGGACGCAGCATTGCGGCCGCGCTGGCGCAACTGCCAACCCTTGGAATTGAGCGGCTGCCCGAGCGCGGCTGAGCAAAACGGGACCAAAACAACCGTTTGGCTTGACAGCCGGCCCGTGGCAATTTGCCAGTCCAGCCACATCGGCCGCAAGGGAGCGATCCGCCGAATGACCTCTGCAAGTGACGATCTGCGGCTGGCAGCGGATTTTCCGGCGGCGAGCTATGACGACTGGCGCAAGCTGGTCGATGGCGTGCTGAAGGGAGCGCCGTTCGAGAAACTGGTCGGCAAGAGCTATGACGGTTTGCGGATCGAGCCGATCTATCGGCGCGCCCGCGACGCCGCCCCGATTGCCGGCCGCGCGGCCGCCGCGCCATGGCAAATCATGCAGCGGATCGACCATCCCGACGCGGCAAAGGCCAATGCGCAGGCGCTGCAGGATCTCGGGAATGGCGCGACCGGGCTGACGCTGGTGTTTGCGGGAGCGAACGGGGCGGCCGGCTATGGACTGGAGCCGACCGCGGACGCCATCGACAAGGTACTCGACGGCGTTTTCGTCGATGCCGGTATCGCCATCGAACTGCAGATCGGCCCGCAATCCCGCATGGCCGCTGTCCACCTCGACGACCATGTCAAGCGCAAGGGGATCGCGCCCGCAGCCTGCGATATTCGCTTCGGCCTCGACCCGGTCGGCGCCTGCGCGGTGTGGGGATCCAGCCCGTATGCGTGGCCCGAAATCGTGCCGGCGGTCACCGGTGCGATCCAGCGCCTTGCCGCAAGCGGGTTTCGCGGCCCATTCGCGGTTGCCGATGGCCGGGTCGTCCATGACGCCGGTGGATCGGAAGCGCAGGAACTGGCATTCGTGCTGGCGGCCGGCGTCGCCTATCTGCGCGCGCTGGAGAGTGCCGGGATCGCGCTCGAAGATGCGCGAAGCATGGTCTATGCGCGCCTCAGCGCCGATTCCGATCAGTTCCTGACCATGGCAAAGTTCCGGGCACTGCGCGCGTTGTGGGCGCGGGTGGAGCGCGCATGCGGCCTTGCGCCGAGGCCGGTCTTCATTGCTGCCGAAACCGCGTGGCGAATGCTGACCCGGCGCGACCCCTATGTGAACATCCTGCGCGCGACCATGGCGACGTTCTCGGCTGGCCTTGGCGGCGCCAACGCGATCACCGTATTGCCGCATACGCTGGCGCTGGGATTGCCCGATCCATTCGCGCGACGCATCGCCCGCAACACACAACTGGTGCTGCTCGAGGAATCCAATCTCGCCAGGGTGGCTGATCCCGCCGCCGGCTCGGGCGGGATCGAAACCCTGACGCGGCAGCTCTGCGAGGCTGCATGGTCGCTGTTTCAGGAAATCGAGCAAGCCGGCGGGGTGTTCGCGGCGCTCGAGCAAAACCTGATCCAGCGCAAGGTCGCGGCAACGCGGACGGCGCGCGAAGCCAATATCGCCAGACGCAAGGAGGTGCTCACGGGCGCCAGCGAATTTCCCAACCTGCATGAAGCCGCTGTCGCAATCGAGGACGCGACGCCGGTTGCGCTTGCACCCTATGGCGAGGCCAGGATCAAATTCGACGCCTTGACGCCGCTGCGCTTGGCCGAGCCGTTCGAGCGCCTGCGGGACAAATCGGATGACCGCCTGAAGCGGACCGGCGCGCGGCCAAAGGTGTTTCTCGCCAATCTCGGCACGGCCGCCGACTTCACTGCGCGGGCGACATTTGCCAGGAGTTTTTTCGAGACCGGGGGTATCGAGGCCGTCGATAGCGAAGGATTTGGCGATCCGGCCGCCCTCGCCGCCGCGTTCAAGGCGTCCGGCGTGGCCCTGGTGTGTCTCTGCTCTTCCGACAAAATCTATGCCGGGCAAGCCGTCGCTGCCGCCAGGGCCCTTCACGCGGCAGGCGGGAAACATATCTATCTGGCAGGGCGGCCCGGCGAGCAGGAAGCCGCATTGCGCGATGCTGCTGTCGGCGATTTCATCTTCGCCGGCGGCGATGCGCTGGCAACGCTTCAGGATGCCTATCGGCTGATGGGTGAAACATGAGTTCGGCGAACAAACCCGTTCTGACCGGCGGCTGCCAATGCGGCGCGGTGCGCTTTGCGTTGTCGGCAGCGCCGGTGAAGATCAGCATCTGTCATTGCCGGATGTGCCAGAAAGCCGCCGGTGCGCCGTTTGCGTCCTTCGCCGAGATCGAGCGCAGCGCTTTCGCCTGGACCCGAGGCCAGCCGTCGGCATTCCGTTCCTCCTCGCTCGCCGAGCGCGATTTTTGCGCCGCCTGCGGCACGCCCCTGAGCTTTCGGCGCATCGACGGCCCCAAGATCGAGATCATGACCGGCGCGTTCGACCGGCCCGACCGGGTGGTGCCGACGGGGCAATATGGAACCGAAGCCCGGCTTGGCTGGGTGGTCGCGATCGCCAATCTGCCAAGCCAGACCACGCTGCAGAATTACGGCGCGGAAAAGCTTAACGGCATCGTCAGCCACCAGCACCCGGACCATGATTGAGATGGCGACCGCGACGGAAATGACGGCTCACGGCTATCATGGTATGCTCGCCACCAAGCGCGTCATGCCCGGGCTCGTCCCTGGGCATCCACGTCTTTCTTCCGTCTGGAAAGCAAGACGTGGATGGCCGGAACAAGTCCGGCCATGACAAACGAACGAGACCGATAGTATGAGCCGAATACCCGACTTTGCGGATATCGCGTTCGAGCGCACCGCCGGCGCCGGCCCCGTGGGCCACGCCGAACCCTGGCTCACGCCGGAGGGAATCCCGGTCAAGCCCGGCTATGGCGAGGCGGACCTCGAAGGCATCGACTTCCTCGAGACCTGGCCCGGCATCGCTCCATACCTGCGCGGCCCCTACCCCACCATGTATGTCAACCAGCCCTGGACCGTCCGGCAATATGCCGGCTTCTCCACGGCGGAGGATTCCAACGCCTTCTACCGGCGCAACCTTGCCGCCGGGCAGAAGGGTCTCTCGGTCGCGTTCGACCTCGCCACCCACCGCGGTTACGACTCCGACCATCCGCGGGTGTCCGGGGATGTCGGCATGGCCGGGGTGGCGATCGATTCGATCTACGACATGCGCACGCTGTTCGCGGGCATTCCGCTCGACCGGATGAGCGTGTCGATGACCATGAACGGCGCGGTGCTGCCGATCCTCGCGCTGTTCGTCGCCGCCGCCGAGGAGCAGGGCGTGCCGCCGGAAAGACTCTCAGGCACCATTCAGAACGACATTCTGAAAGAGTTCATGGTGCGCAATACCTATATCTATCCGCCGGCGCCCTCGATGCGGATCATCTCCGACATCTTCGCCTACACCTCGCAAAGGATGCCGAAATACAATTCGATTTCGATTTCCGGCTATCACATGCAGGAAGCCGGCGCGACGCAGGACCTCGAACTCGCCTATACGCTGGCCGACGGCGTTGAATATCTGCGTGCCGGACTCGCCGCCGGCCTCGATGTCGACCGCTTTGCGCCGCGGCTGTCGTTCTTCTGGGCGATCGGCATGAACTTCTTCATGGAAGTCGCCAAGATGCGCGCGGCGCGGCTGCTCTGGGCCAAGCTGCTGAAGCCGTTCAACCCGAAAGACCCGCGCTCGCTGTCGCTGCGCACGCACTGCCAGACCTCGGGCTGGTCGCTGACCGCGCAGGACGTCTACAACAACGTGATGCGCACCACGATCGAGGCGATGGCCGCGACCCAGGGCCATACCCAGTCGCTGCACACCAATGCGCTTGACGAGGCGCTGGCGCTGCCGACCGATTTCTCCGCCAGAATCGCGCGCAACACGCAACTGTTCCTGCAGCAGGAAAGCGGCACCACCCGCATCATCGATCCCTGGGGCGGCTCCTATTATGTCGAGCTGCTCACGCACGATCTCGCGGTGAAGGCGTGGGGCCATATCCGGGAAGCCGAGGAGCTCGGCGGCATGGCCAGGGCCATTGAGGCCGGCGTGCCGAAGCTGCGCATCGAAGGCGTCGGCGGATAGATGTAGGTGTTGCGCACCATGAACTCTTTCAGGATGTCGTTTTGAATCGTCCCTGAGAGTTTTTCCGGCGGCACGCCCTGTTCTTCGGCGGCGGCGACGAACAGCGC
>JBDTKD010000150.1:0-4065 GCA_039935515.1 Bradyrhizobium sp. | reverse complement strand
GACGTGCTGGCATCTGCCATCATTCTCAAAAAACGGGGCCGTGGGGGGTCTCGAACCTGTGGCACCCGAAATATCCCGCTAACCCGCGTTCAATCCCGCAATCTTTTTGGGACAGCCCGATGCCCGTCTTGGTGGCCACCGTCAAAGGTGACGCTGCCGGAATAGCCGTACAAGCCTGAATGGGAGGCCTCGGTGGGCCGATTTCGGTTGCCGAAAAGCTCCCGCTAAATTCCGTCATTCTCTTGTTTAGTGCCCAAGCACCTAACCGGATCCATTGCTCAGAACATCTCGAAATATTCGCGATGCTCCCAGTCGGAGACCTCGGCCTCGAAGCGCTCGATCTCGGCGTTCTTGATGTGGACGTAATAGTCGACGAACGCCGCGCCGAGGGCGTCGCGAAAGAACGGGTCGTCCTTGAGCGCGGCCACCGCTTCGCGCAGGCTCTTCGGCAGCAACGCCGCCTTGGTCTCGTAGGGCGTGTCGGCCGACGGCCCGGGGTCGAGCTTGCGGTCGACGCCATCCAGCCCCGAGAGGATCTGCGAGGCCATATAGAGGTAGGGGTTGGCGGCGGGCTCGCCGATCCGGTTCTCGATCCGGGTTGCGGTATCGCCGGCGCCGCCGAGCACGCGGATCATGACACCGCGGTTGTCGCGGCCCCAGATCGCGCGATCCGGCGCCAGCGAATAGGATCGATAGCGCTTGTAGCCGTTGATGGTCGGGGTGGTGAACAGCGCCGACGCGCGGGCATGCTGCAGCAGCCCGGCGAGATAGCAGCGGCCGAACGCGCTCAGCACCTCGCCGCTCTCGCCGGTCATGAAGGCGTTCGCGCCGCTGTCGCGCGCGACGATGGATTGATGCAGGTGCCATCCGGACGCAAACAGGTTCGGCAGTTTGGGCCGGCACATGAAGGTCGCATGATAGCCATGGCGATGGCAGATCTGCTTCACGGCGCTGCGAAACAGCACCATGGTGTCGGCGGGCTCGAGCCCCGTGGTCGGCTGGAAGGTGAATTCGCACTGACTCGGACCGAACTCGACCTCGATCGATCGCAGCGGCAGGCCGAGCGCCAGGATGTCGCGGCGGAGAATTTCCAGCACCGGCTCCATCTGGTCGTAACGCTGCTCGGTCAGATATTGGTAGCCGTGCGACAACAGGCTGACCGACGGGGGCTGACCGGGCTGGCCGGCATCCTCCGGCGCCATCCTCGAATCCTCGAGCTTGAAAATGTGAAACTCGACTTCCAGCCCGGCGACGAAATCGTAGCCGCGTTTGCCGAGCCGTTCGAGCACCGATCGGTAGAGCTGGCGGGTCGCGAACGGCACCGGCCGCCCGTCGGCGAAATAGAGATCGCACAGCAGCCAGCCGGTGGCGGGCGCCCACGGCAGCACGCGAAAGCTGGTCGGATCCGGCACCATCACCACATCGGCGGCGCCTTCCATTTCCCGCATCCCGAAGCCGCCGCCAGCAGTGAACACCGGAAACACGGTTCGATGCGAGGTGTCCTTGGCGAGCATGGTGGTGGTGATGGAGCAACCGCCCTGCAGCGAGGCCAGCGCCTCGCCGGCAACCAGGGTCTTGCCGCGCAGGATGCCGTGCTGGTCGGGAAACGACAGCCGGATCACTTCGAGCTTCTGTTCCTCGACGATGCGGCGCAGCCGGCTCGCCGCCTCATTCTGCTCGTCCGACCACAGCCCGTGACGCCCGACAAAACTCAACGCGTCACTCCCTCGGAGTCTGACTCAATACAGCCGTCATTGCGAGGAGCGTAGCGACGAAGCAATCCATCCTTCGTCCCTGACGATGGATTGCTTCGCTTCGCTCGCAATGACGAATCACTCCGCCGCCGACAGATGGCGGATCCGCTCGGCGATCTCTTCCGGCACCGGCGCGGCCCATGGCGCGCCGCGGCGCCGCTTGACGTCGACTTCCATCCAATAGGCTTCCCACCCCCGGGTCGGCCCGATGCCGTCCATGGTGGCCGGCCCCTGGATGCTGCGCGCATGCGCGGCATCGAGGACCATGAACGGCCTGTCGCCGCCCGCAGCCTTTTCGATCTCCTGGCGCAACAGCCGGCGATATTGCACGATCGCCTTGTCGGCCTGACCGAGATGTTCACGGGTGCGGTCCTGGATCGCGCCCATCGATTCCACCGCCCACTGGTCATGCACATTGATGTCGGCGCCCATGCCGGTAAAGGTCGCGGTCGCCTGCTCGTGCGGATCGAAGCCGTAATCATTCGACTTGTTCTTGCGCGAGCGATAGTCCGGCAGTTCATAGAGCTCGAGGCGCTGGTCGCGCATCTTGTTCTTGTCGACCGGCGCCGCATAGCTGGTGAAGATCGCATACCAGTAGCAGTTTTCGTCATCGACCGGCACGTGCCACTGCGTGATTGTCATCTCGGTGCTCATCGGGATCACAAAACCATGCGGGAAAATCTGGTTGGTGACGCGGACATGGGTGCGCTGATCGTCGATCTCGCGCAGCGCGATCAACCGCAGTCCGTATTCGGTCAGCTCGACATTGATAATGGGCCGGTCATATTCGCGCAGGATCCTGGTCATCGGCATGTCGGTGCCGGCCGAGGCGCCGCGAAACTGCTTGCCATAAGCCGAAGACGTGTCCTCGTCTTCGAAGAAGCGATGCAGGAACGAGGCATGCGACGGATCGATGCCGACTTCGAGCGCCTGCAGCCAGTTGCAGTTGAAGTGGCCCTTGAACGCAAAGGTGTGGCTGTCAGGTGCGACAAAACAGTCGAGCTCCGGAAATACCGGCGGAGCGCCTTCGCCGAGATAGGCCCAGAGAATGCCGCTGTTCTCGACCACCGGATAGGCGCGCTGCCGGATGCCCTTGCACAGCACGGAGTCCGCGGGCTCGGCGGGCGTTTCGAGGCACTGGCCCGACACGTCGAACAGCCAGCCGTGAAAGGCGCAACGCAGGCCGCCATGCTCACGGCGGCCAAAGGCGAGATCGGCGCCACGATGGGCGCAATGCCGCTCGATCAGACCGTAGCGGTCCTGCTCGTCGCGAAACAGCACCAGGTCCTCGCCGAGCAGCTTGACCGGCCTGACCGGGCGCGGTCCCTGCAGTTCGTCGACCAGCGCCGCCGGCTGCCAGTACATCCGCATCAGCCTGCCGCAGGCGTCCTTCGGCCCGGTGCGGGTGATCAGGTCATTCTGTTCCTGGCTCATCATGGCGACGATCCCTTCCGAGCTGGCGACGCGGGCCGAATTCGATGTGAAATCAAATTACTAGCCCTGCCATTCGAGGCAAGCGGATTCCTCGCTTCACGACGCCACGCTGCGCAGGCCGAACGCCTGCGCGTCGCTTTGCAGCACCGGTGCCACTGCATCGATCAGGCGCGCCGCCGCCTCGTTGATGGAAAGACCGGCGGTGTCGACCACGGCAGCGGCGCGGGCATAGAGCGGTTCGCGGCTGAGCAGGATATTGCGCAGCTCGGCCATGGCCGAGCGATCGTCCGCCATCGGGCGCAGATCGCCCTGGCCGCGCACCCGCGCCATGTGTTCTTCCGGCTCGGCTTTGAGCCAGAGGGTGTAGAACGACGACAGGATCAGGTCGAATGTCAGCGGCTCCGAGACGATGCCGCCGCCGGTCGCCAGTACGGTCAGCTCGCGCAGCGCCAGCAATTGCCCGAGCGCGGCCTGCTCCATGCGCCGGAACCCTTCCTGGCCGTAGAGCGCGATGATTTCGGCGACCGACAATCCGTTCTGCGCCTCGATCTCCTTGTTGAGCTCGACAAAGCGCCACCCGATCTTCTTCGCCAGCATCTTGCCCAGCGTGGACTTGCCGGCGCCGCGCAGGCCGATCAGGGCGATGCCGGCGAACGCCATTCGCTGCGCCGAGGCCCCGTTGGCATGGCCGGACAGGACATCCTTGGCCTCGGCGATCTGGTCCGGCGTCGCCTTGCGCAGCAGGTCGCGGATCACCGGCCAATCCGGCGCCGGCTCGCCTGTCGGAATGAGGTCTTCGAGATGCGCGGCCATCGCGTTCGATACCCGGCGCAGCAGCACGATCGAGACGTTGCCCTTGCCGCTTTCGAGCTGGGCG
>JBDTKD010000149.1:0-7389 GCA_039935515.1 Bradyrhizobium sp. | reverse complement strand
CAGCCGCTCGGTGGCGTCGAATGTTCCCATCAGCGCGCCGGATGCCGACATCCGCGACACGAATTCCAGCAGCAGGTCTTCGACCACGTCGGCCTCGACGGTGCCGAGCGTCGACATCACCATCGACAGTTCGCGGACCTCGTCATCGTCGAGCAACGACCAGACCTTGCCACCATATTGTTCCCCGAGCGCGAGCATCAGGATCGCGGCGCGCTTCGGACCCTTGATCGGCGGCCCCTTGGCACGGCTGCCCTGGCGGCTCGCCAGCGTGGCGATCACGGTGGTGATGTCGTTGGCGTTGCTGGTTTGCGGCAGGGCCATGTCAGATCACGCCGGTTCCGTGAGCCATTGACGAACGATCGAAGCGGTTTCGTTCGGGTTGCGCTCGGCCAGTTCGCCGACGCGATGCACCGTCTGGGCGTGCACCTGGCCCTGAACCTGGGCGACGTCGATCATCTGCGAGGCGGCGTTCGGCCCGGGTACCAGACTCTGGCCGGTCGCGGCCGCGGCGCTGCCGTCGGTCAGCACCGGCACCTGATCCGCGCCGGTCAGCGCCGGAATCATCTCGGAGGCGAGGATGCGCCTGACCAGCGGCCGGACCACCATGAACAGCACCACCAGACTGAGCAGCATCATCACGCCGAGCTCGATGACGTACATCACGTCGTCCTTGGTGAATTGCAGCATGCCAAGCAGCCCCGTCGGTTCGGCGATCGGAGCCGCCGCCGGCGACTCCGCGAATTTGAGGTTGACGACCTCGACATGATCGCCGCGCTTCTGATCGAAGCCGATCGCCGAGCGCACCAGGGCCGCGATGCGGTCGAGCTGTTCCTTGCTGCGTTCCTGGTAGACCATCTCGCCTTTTTCGTTCTTGGAATAGCTGCCGTCGACCAGCACGGCGACCGAGATGCGGTTGACCCGGCCGGCTTCGGTCACTTCGGTCTTGGTGGTATGGGAAATCTCGTAATTGTTGGTCTCTTCGGTCTTCTTGCTCTGGTCGCGCGCCGCCGCCGCGGCGTCCGGGCGCTGGTTGCCCGGCAACTCGTTGTTGACGGTGACCTGGCCGCTATTGTCGATGGTCGAGCTGGATTCTTCCCGGGTCTGGCTCGAGCGCAGCACCCGGCCTTCGGGGTCGAAACTGTCCGAGGTCTGGGTGATCTTGTTGTAGTCGAAATCCGCCGAGAGCTGGACCCGGGCACGGCCGGCGCCGACCACCGAGGAGACGATCGCCTCGACTTCGTTGCGCATCCGCTTTTCGTAAGCGGCACGGCGCTCGTCGCCGACGACGCTCTCGTTGTCACCGCCTTCGCCATCGGCGAGCAACTGGCCGGTCTCGTCGACGATCGAGACCCGTTGCGGCTTGAGTCCGCTGACGGCCGAGGCGACCAGATGGCGGATGGCGCGAATCTGCTGCGGTTCGAGCGCGCCGCGGACGCGGACGACGATCGAGGCCGACGGTTCGGGCGTCTCGCGCGAGAACAGCGGCCGCTCGGGCAGCACCAGATGGACCCGGGCCGCCTGGATGCGGTCGATGGCGCGGATGGTACGGGCAAGTTCGCCCTCAAGGGCCCGCAAATGGTTGATGTTCTGGACGAAGCTCGTGGTGCCGAGGGCATCCGATTTGTCGAAGATCTCGTAGCCGACGCCGCCGCCCTTGGGCAGGCCGCCCTCGGCGAGCTTCATGCGCAGCCGGGTGACCTTGTCCTTGGGCACCATGATGATGGTGCCATCGTTGCGCAATTCGTAGGGAATCGCCTGGCGGTCGAGATCCTTGATGATGGCGGAGGAGTCTTCGATGCTGAGGTCGGTAAACAGCGTGGTCATTTGCGGCGTGGTGACGCGCATGATGACAAAGGCGAAAAAGCCGATCAGCGCGGCCGTGACCGCGACCATCGCCATCAACCGCGAGGCGCCGAGCCCTTTCAGGAAGTCCAACAGACTCTGCAAAACCACCAGCCCCCGAGATTCGGCCCGACGAGCCGACTGGGCAATTATTGCCTATGGGATGGTTTCCATATGGTTAACGAGGGTTAAGGGCTGCGGCGAAACTTCAACATGAAAAAGACCGGCCTCGCAAAGCGAGGCCGATTTTTGTCAAATGCCGTTGGTTCCGGAGCGGGTTTATTGGCGATATTGCTGGATTCGGGTGGTGCGCAATCCGGCAAGACCGTGCTGGTCGATGGAAAATTGCCAGGACAGGAATTCGTCGACGGTCAGGGTGTAACGGCTGCAGGCCTCCTCGAGCGAGAGCAGGCCGCCGCGAACCGCAGCGACAACTTCGGCTTTGCGGCGAATAACCCACCGTTTGGTGCCGGGCGCGGGCAAATCCGCAATTGTTAACGGACTACCGTCAGGCCCGATGACGTATTTTACCCTCGGGCGATGGGGTTCTGTCATGGCGTACTCACAAACTCTCAACCACTGAACTCACAGGTAATAACCTACGCGCCGCGACTTAAAATTTGCCTAAGCCCAAGGCTTCAATACGAATCTCCTTGAAAATGCCATGACATCCCGGCCGCTCCGGCGCCCGGGCGTCAGGATCGGGTGGCGGGTCGGGGCCGGACGACAGCCGCCGAGGACGGCGGAAGTGGCGCTGCTCAGTTCACGATGCTCTGGATCTGGCTGACGGTGTAGGTCTGGCCACCGATCGACAGCAGTGGCGGCGACTGGGTGAGGTCGACCGAGTTGACCACGCCCTCGATCGCGGTGGTGATGGCCACGGTGTTGTTCGAGGAGTCCTTTGCGGTCGCTTTCAGGGTGTAACTGCCATCGGGCCACTGGGTGCCATCATTGCCCTGACCGTTCCACGTGAACGGCTGGTTGTCGCCCGCCGCGACGCTGTAGCTGCCGGTGAACACGGTCTGACCGGTGCTGCTGGCGATGCTGATATCGACATTCGAATTGGAGGGAACGCTGAGCTGCCACGTCGCCGAGCTGTTGCTCAACGCCGCGGTGCTGCCATTGACGACCGCGGTCTTGCCGACGAATCCCAGCGCCTGGGTGGATTGCGCGGTCTGCTGCAGCGATACCAGCGTCGCCAGCGAGTCGTTGGTGTTGAGTTGCTGCTGGACGCCGGCGAATTCGACCAGCTGCTGGGTGAACTGGTTGGTGTCGAGCGGATCGAGCGGATTCTGGTTCTGCAGCTGCGTCGTCAGCAGGGTCAGAAAGCTTTGAAAGTTGCCGGCGATCTGTTGCGAAGCGAGCGCGCTGGCTGCCCCGGCAGATGAACTCGACGAGGAGGAGGCCGGGAGCGGCGTCGTGCCGGAAACGATCGGGCTCGCCGTGTTTGCCGTTGCTGCTGTCATGTCGTTCTCCTCAGACCCTGATGTCGACGCCGCTGCCCGATCCAGGCATCCGGCCATATGTCCGCCCGGCGACCGCCGCAGGGATGGCATCGTCGTCGGTGATGATCAGCCGCTGCGCGTTGGGGACGCTCTCGTTGCCGCTGTTCTGGCCCGAAGAAGACTGGTCGCGCAGGCTGAATTGCAAACCGCCGTCGCCGGTCTTGAAGCCGGCGTTGTCCAATGCCCGCTGCAGTTGCGGTGCGTCCTGCTGCAGCATCGACAGCGTTTCCGGCTTTTCGACCGTCAAATGCGACGTCATCCGGCCATTGCGGTCGACGTCGATGCGGACATCGATGCGGCCGAGTTCGGCCGGATCGAGCCGGATTTCGAAACTGCTCTTGCCATTCTTCGCCGAGGCCGCGATCTCCAACGCGAGTCCGCTTAAGGGCACGGCGGCTGAGGTGGCAGCCGTGGCCGTCAAGGCCGCCGGAGCGGCTGCGATTGCCGCGGCCGGCAATTGCGGCTGGATCGCGCCGGTCGCCTGCACACCGCTATCGGGCAAATCGGTTGCCGAAGGCCCGGTCGCGGCGTCCGCGGAGTGCTCGTGGGGCGTTACGGCGGCGGCGAGAGAAGAGGAATTGGCGGAAGCATCGGCGCTCGCCGCATCGGCCGGGCTGTTTGCCGGGGTCTGCTTGTTGGCGACCGCGGGCTGCACGGTCGTTGCCAACGGATTGGCGTTGGCGACCGTGGTATCCGAATGGTCCGATGCCGGGGTCGCGGCTTGTGCCGCGGCCGGACCCTTTGGCGGCGTGGCTTTCGGCGCCGCCGGCGCCGGCGCGGCGACTGCCGCGGGGATGGCAGCGATGGTTGCAAAATCCGCACCAGTCTGCGGGCTTGTGGTTCCGGGCGTGGGCGTGGGCGTCGGCGCGCTCGCGGCTGGCTGGCCGCTGGTCTTTGCTGTCGTGGCCACGGCTGCCGCGGCGGTTGTCGGGTCAACCGCCGCGGCGGCTAGTGCGACAGCGGTCCCGGCGGCGGCGTTGGGATCGGTCTGGGTCTGTGCCGGCGCTGCGGCAATCGATCCGGACGTGACCGACTGGCTCGCCGCGATCGCAGCCGCCGCGATCGCCAGCGGCGCGGTGACAGGGCCGGACGTTGCCGGAGCGGTGGGAGCGGCGGGAACCGCCGTTAATGTTACGGGGACCGGAATGGCTACCGCGATCGCGTTCGGCGCCGCGATCAGCGTTGCGTCCGGCGAGGTGGCAGCGCTCGCGGGATCGGCTGCAGCAGAAGCATCGGAGGATGACGAATTGGCGGTCGATTTGGTGCCGTCGGCCTGCGAGCCGGCCGACTTTCCTCGAGGGTGCGATGGCGGGTCGGTTGTCGTGCCGGCGCCGGCCGCGGAAGTTGGTGCGGCGTTGGCGTCCTGATTGTTGTTGACCGAATCGGTGTTGGCCGACCCACCTGTGGAAGCGGCCTCGCGCGAACGGCTGTTGTCCGGGGCAGTCGAATTGTTGGTGTTGTCGGACCAGCGCGACGGAGCGGATGGGTCCTGGGTCTGGGCCGGTGCGCTCCTCGCGTCGGTCGCCGCGTTGCTGTCGACCAGGGACGCGAACATGGTATTGCCCGGCGATGGGTCGGAAGATGACCTCACAGGCCGTGGCGACGGGCCCGGAAAGGACATGCTGGTGGCTGCTTCTGACGCGACGCTTTGCACGGGCGGCCTCTGACGATGAAACTCGCTGACAGATCAGCAAGGACCGGGCCATCCCAAGTGGTTTTGAATCTCTATGTATTTCAATAGGTTAAGCCGACCGCCACCAACGGCGCGAGGGCCTGGAACCCGCCTTTTCTGCCCGGCGGCAAGATTTGCCGTTTGCAGCGCGCAAAACAGGCGCGCGTGATTGCCTCAGGGGAAGGTGGCCTATATTAAAGGGCAGCTTTTCAGCGTTCCGAGAGAACGGGTGTGCGTGTGCCCGGAACGGCTCACAAGCTTTCAAGGGCGGCTTTTGGACCGCAATGTGCTTTTACTGATCGCATCAATGGCTTTCCGGTCGTGAAGCGTCGGATGCCGGAGCGATCGCATCGATGACCGTAACCATGCTCAACAGTTTGGACCTCAACGGCCGTCCGCAGGACACCAGGATCGTGGTCGCCATGTCCGGCGGCGTCGATTCATCGGTGACGGCCGCGCTGTTGAAGTCCGAGGGCTACGACGTCGTCGGCATCACCCTGCAACTCTATGATCATGGCGTGGCCACCCACCGCAAGGGCGCCTGCTGCGCCGGGCAGGACATCCATGATGCGCGCAACGTCGCCGAGCGGATCGGCATCCCGCATTACGTGCTCGACTACGAGGATCGCTTCCGCGAATCCGTGATCGACAATTTCGCCGCGAGCTACGTCTCGGGCGAGACGCCGGTGCCGTGCATCGAGTGCAACCGCACGGTCAAGTTTCGTGATCTGCTCAAGACCGCACGCGAACTCGGCGCCGCCGCGCTTGCGACCGGGCATTATGTCGCCTCGCGCCGCATGGCCGACGGCTCGCGGGCGCTGTTCTGCGCCGCCGATTCCGACCGCGACCAAAGCTATTTCCTGTTTGCGACCACGCCCGAGCAGCTCGATTATCTGCGCTTTCCACTCGGCGACATGACCAAGCCGCAAGCCCGCGAGCTGGCGCGGCGTTTCGATCTTGCCGTGGCCGACAAGCACGACAGCCAGGACATCTGCTTCGTGCCAACCGGGCGCTACACCGATATCATCGGCCGGCTGCGGCCGAACGCCATCGAACCCGGCGACATCGTCGATCTCGAAGGTCGCGTCATCGGCCGCCATCGGGGCATCGTTCATTTCACCGTCGGCCAGAGGCGGGGCCTGGGCATTGCCTCCAGTGCACCGCTTTATGTGGTGCGGCTCGACGCCGAAAGCCGCCGCGTCGTGGTCGGGCCGCGCGAGGCCCTGCGGATGGACCGGATCGTGCTGCGCGACGTCAACTGGATCGGCGACGGCGCGCTCGACCGCGCCATCGGCGAGGGGCTGGAGATTTTCGTCCGAGTACGGTCGACCCGCGCGCCGCAGCCGGCGTGGCTGCGTGCGGCCGGGCGCGGCTATGAGGTCGAACTGGTCGCGGGCGAAGAGGCGGTATCCCCGGGGCAGGCCTGCGCGTTCTACGATGCGGCTTCGGGGCAGGCCCGCGTGCTCGGCGGTGGATTCATCCAGAGCGCGACCGCGAAGAACGCAACGCCGGGCGCCATGTGGCCGCTGGTCGAGGCGATGCGCGGATAAAATTTTCAGGGCGGGGCATGGCTGCAGATATCGACCGCGCGGGGGTCGCCAAGGCTTATGGGCGCTGGGCGCCGGTCTACGATCTGGTATTCGGCAAGGTCTTCGATCACGGCCGCCAGTCGACCATCGCCGAGGCCGACCGGATCGGCGGCCGGATTCTCGATGTCGGCGTCGGCACCGGCCTGTCGCTGTCGGATTATTCGCGCACCACGAAACTTTGCTGCGTCGATATTTCCGAGCCGATGCTGCGCAAGGCGCAGCAACGGGTGCGGGCGCTCGGTCTTGCCAATGTCGAGACGCTCGCGGTGATGGACGCGAAAAACCTTGCTTTCGCGGATTCTTTTTTCGATGCGGTTGTGGCGCAATCTGTCATCACCGCGGTGCCCGATCCGGAACGGACGCTCGACGATTTCATCCGCGTGCTGAAGCCCGGCGGCGAACTTATCCTGGTCAATCATATCGGCGCCGAAAGCGGCCCGCGCCGGGTCTTCGAGTTGGCGTTCGCGCCGCTCGCCCGGCGGCTTGGCTGGCGGCCGGAATTTCCCTGGGCGCGGCTGGTCGACTGGGCGGAAAAACATGGCGGCGTCAGCCTGGCCGAACGCCGGCCGATGCCTCCGATGGGGCATTTCTCGCTGATCCGCTACCGCAAATCCTGAAGCTTTCCACGGGAACATCCCGGCGCGCTGGCCGTTTTCCCTGTATGCCGATGAAAACCTCCCTGTTCCTTTCATGCGTGCTGCTGGCAGCCTCGGGCGTCGCGAGTGCGCAGGCCCCGCCGACGCCGGCAACCCCGCCGGCCCAGACCACGCCGCCTGCGCCC
>JBDTKD010000148.1:0-6141 GCA_039935515.1 Bradyrhizobium sp. | reverse complement strand
GCTACCCAAAAAGACGTCGCTTAGTCAGGAATTGAATTTGTTCACAGGAGGATCCGATGGATCTCGCTTTCAGCAAGGAAGAAATGGCGTTTCGTGAGGAGGTTCGCACCTTCTTCAAGGAGAACGTGCCGCCGGCGACCCGGCAGAAGTTGCAGGAGGGCCGTCATCTCGGCAAGGACGAGATGATCCAGTGGTGGCGGATTCTCAACAAGAAGGGCTGGGGCGTGTCGCACTGGCCGAAGGAATATGGCGGCACCGGCTGGAGTTCGGTGCAGCACTACATCTTCAACGAGGAGCTGCAGATGGCGCCGGCACCGGCGCCGCTCGCCTTCGGCGTCAGCATGGTCGGCCCGGTGATCTACACCTTCGGCAACGAGGCGCAGAAGAAGCAATATTTGCCGCGCATCGCCAATGTCGACGACTGGTGGTGCCAGGGCTTTTCGGAGCCGGGCTCGGGCTCCGATCTCGCCTCGCTCAAGACCAAGGCCGAGCGCAAGGGCGACAAGTACGTCATCAACGGCCAGAAGACTTGGACTACGCTCGCGCAATACGCCGACATGATCTTCTGCCTGTGCCGCACCGACCCCGCTGCGAAGAAGCAGTCCGGCATCTCCTTCATCCTGATGGACATGAAGTCCAAGGGCATCACCGTGCGTCCGATCCAGACCATCGACGGCGGCCATGAGGTCAACGAGGTGTTTCTCGATGACGTCGAGGTGCCGGTGGAGAACCTGGTCGGCGAGGAAAACAAAGGCTGGGACTACGCCAAGTTCCTGCTCGGCAATGAGCGTACCGGCATCGCCCGGGTCGGCGTGTCCAAGGAGCGCATCCGCCGCATCAAGGACCTCGCCGCCAAGGTCGAATCCGGCGGCAAGCCGGTGATGCAGGACCAGGGCTTTCGCGAAAAACTCGCCGCGGTCGAGATCGAGCTCAAGGCGCTCGAACTGACCCAGCTCCGCGTCGTCGCCGACGAGGGCAAGCACGGCAAGGGCAAGCCCAATCCGGCCTCCTCGGTGCTCAAGATCAAGGGCTCGGAAATCCAGCAGGCCACCACTGAATTGCTGATGGAGGTGATCGGCCCGTTCGCGGCCCCGTTCGATGAGCATGGCGAGGACGGCAGCAACGAGGCGATGGACTGGACCGCGCAGATCGCGCCGAGCTATTTCAACAACCGCAAGGTCTCGATCTACGGCGGCTCCAACGAGATCCAGCGCAACATCATCACCAAGGCGGTGCTGGGACTGTGAGCGATGGAGCGCCTTCCCACCCTCGTCATTCCGGGGCGTGCGAAGCACGAGCCCGGAATCCATAACCACCATCGTGAGTATGGATTCCGGGCCTGCGCCAAGGGGCGCATCCCGGAATGACGAAGGCAATTTCGATTATGGGGAAGTAACCAATGGATTTTGATCTGTCCGAGGAGCAGCGGCTTCTCAAGGAAAGCGTCGATGGTCTCTTGACGGATTGCTACGATTTCGACCAACGCAAGAAATACATGGCGGAGAAGGGCGGCTGGAGCAAAGGGGTCTGGAGCAGGCTCGCCGAGCAGGGCCTGCTCGGCCTGCCGTTTTCGGAAGCCGATGGCGGATTCGGCGCCGGCGGCGTCGAAACCATGATCGTGATGGAAGCGCTCGGCAAGGCGCTGGTGCTGGAACCCTATCTTGCCACCGTGGTGATCGGCGGCGGTTTCCTGCGCCATGGCGGTTCGGCCGATCAGAAGGCCACGCATATCCCCGGCGTCATCGACGGCAGCAAGACCTTTGCCTTCGCCCAACTCGAGAAGAATTCGCGCTACGACCTGCAGGACGTCTCGACCACGGCCAAGCGGAAGGGCGCGGGCTGGGTGATCGATGGCGAGAAGTTCGTCGTGCTCAACGGCGAGACCGCCGACATGCTGTTGGTGACCGCGCGCACCAGCGGCGGCCGGCGCGACCGGGACGGCATCGGCATCTTCCTGGTGCCCGGCAACGCCAGGGGCATCGCCAAAAAGGGCTATCCGACCCAGGACGGCCTGCACGCCGCCGACATCAGCTTCACCGCCGTCGAGGTCGGCGCGGATGCGGTGATCGGCGATCCCGAGAATGGCCTGCCGCTGGTCGAGCGCGTGGTCGACGAGGCGCGCACTGCGCTCTGCGCCGAGGCGGTCGGCGCGATGGATGAATCGCTCAAGACCACCATCGAATATCTCAAGACCCGGAAGCAGTTCGGGGTGCCGATCGGCAGCTTCCAGACCTTGCAGCACCGCGCCGCCGACATGTTCGTCGCGGTCGAGCAGGCCCGCAGCATGTCGATGTTCGCGACCATGGCGTCCGAATTCGACGACGCCAGAGAGCGCGCCACCGCGGTCGCGGCGGCCAAGGTCCAGATCGGCAAATCGGCCAAATTCATCGGCCAGCAATCGATCCAGCTCCATGGCGGCATCGGCATGACGCAGGAGGCCAAGATCGGCCATTACTTCAAGCGGCTCACCATGATCGAGAACACCTTCGGCGACACCGACTACCACCTGCGCCGCGTCACCGACAGCGGCGGGCTGGTGTAGAGGGCCATCATTGACGACCAGTCAACCTTTGTTCTCGGTGGAGCATTGATGAACACGCATCCCTTGGCCTCGTGGTTCGAGACGCGCGGCGGTGCCGCGCTCCTCACCATGAGGGTCTAAGCAGACCTCATCCTGAGGAGCAGCGCGAAGCGATGCGTCTCGAAGGATGAAGCCGAGGTGCCAGAAAATGTTCTAGAACAACGAATACGCGGGGAAGCAACGCCATGTCCTTTGTGCTGGCCATCGATCAGGGCACCACGTCCTCGCGCGCCATTGTGTTTCGCAGCGACATCTCGATCGCGGCGACCGCGCAGCAGGAATTCCCGCAGCATTTCCCGGCCTCCGGCTGGGTCGAGCACGAGCCCGAGGATATCTGGACTTCGACGGTCGCGACCTGCCGCGAGGCGCTCAACAAGGCCGGGGTCGGTCCGAAGGACGTTGCCGCGATCGGCATCACCAACCAGCGCGAAACTACCGTGGTGTGGGACCGCGCCACCGGCACCGCCGTGCACCGCGCCATTGTCTGGCAGGATCGCCGCACCGCGGATATCTGTGCCCGGCTGAAGGCGGAGGGCCATGAGCCGGCGATCTCGGCCAGGACCGGGCTGATCATCGATCCCTATTTCTCCGGCACCAAGATTGCCTGGATCCTCGATCACGTGCCCGGCGCGCGCGAGCGCGCGATGCGCGGCGAATTGATGTTCGGCACCGTCGATTGCTATCTGCTGTGGCGGCTGACCGGCGGCAGGGTGCATGCGACCGACGCCACCAATGCCTCGCGGACGCTGCTGTTCAACATCCACAGCGGGCATTGGGATGAGGAACTGCTGAAAATCCTGCGGGTGCCGCGCTCGATGCTGCCGGAGGTCAAGGATTCCTCGGCCCAATTCGGCGACAGCGTGCCGGAACTGTTCGGCGGCCCGATCGCGATTTCCGGCATCGCCGGCGACCAGCAGGCCGCCACCATCGGCCAGGCCTGCTTCTCGCCCGGCATGATCAAATCGACCTACGGCACCGGCTGCTTTGCCCTGCTCAACACCGGCGCGACGCCGGTCGCCTCCAACAACAAGCTGCTGACCACCATCGCCTATCAGTTGAACGGCAAGCGCATCTACGCGCTGGAAGGATCGATCTTTGTCGCGGGCTCCTCGGTGCAATGGCTGCGCGATGGGCTCGGCATCATCAAGCAGGCGTCCGAGACCGGCCGGCTCGCCGACCAGTCCGATTCCACCCAAAGCGTCTATCTTGTGCCGGCCTTTGTCGGGCTCGGCGCGCCGTACTGGAATCCGCGGGTGCGCGGCGCGCTGTTCGGGCTGACCCGCAACACCGGCCCCGCCGAACTCGCGCATGCCGCGCTGGAAAGCGTCTGCTACCAGACCTTTGATTTGTGGGCGGCGATGCGTGCCGACTGGCCGGAGGCCGCAACGGCGAAAACGGTGCTGCGCGTCGACGGCGGCATGACCGCCTCGGACTGGACCATGCAGCGCCTCGCCGATTTGCTGGATGCGCCGGTCGACCGCCCGATGATCCAGGAAACCACCGCACTCGGCGCCGCCTATCTTGCCGGTCTCGCCGCCGGCGTCTATCCCGAGCCGTCAAGATTCGCCGACAACTGGCGGCTCGAACATCGCTTCAAGCCCAACATGAGCCGAGCCACCCGCGAGCGAAAGCTGGCCGGCTGGGCGCGCGCGGTAAAGGGACTGCTCGCAAGCGACGAGGGCGAGGGGTGAGCCGATCAAGCGCGTAGCCCGAATGGAGCGCAGCGAAATCCGGGGCCGTCGCATCCGCGTCGCGATTCCCGGATTGCGCTGCGCTGCATCCGGGCTACGAATGCGGCTTCGGAATGACCGCGCTACCCCGCACCCACCGCCTTTTTGCGGTAGGCGAGATGGACGGCGCAGGTGCAGCCGGGCGGGTGCGCGGCGGTTTGCTCGGGCGCGGCATCGTTAGCGGCGGCTGGGGTCAGTTTCGGCATCGCCTGCTTGAGGCGGCGGTCCTGCGTCGATTGGTCCTGCGCCGGGATGTAGTTCAGCACCGGCGCTAGCCAGCGTTCGATCTCGGCGACCGTCATGCCCTTGCGCGCGGCGTAATCCTCGACCTGGTCGCGCTCGATCTTGCCGACGCCGAAATAGTAGCTGCCGGCGTTGCTGAAATAGAGACCCGAGACCGACGAGCCCGGCCACATCGCAAAGCTCTCGGTGAGTTTCACCCCGGCGGTGTTCTCGGCATCGAGCAGCCGAAACAGCGTCGCCTTCTCGGTGTGATCGGGTTGCGCGGGATAGCCGGGCGCCGGGCGAATGCCGGCATATTGCTCGAGGATCAGTTGATCCGGCCCAAGCGCCTCGCCGGACGCGTAACCCCAGAATTCGCGGCGCACGCGGGCATGCATCCGCTCGGCAAAGGCTTCGGCGAGACGATCCGCCAGCGCCTTGCACAGGATCGAGGAGTAGTCGTCGTTGGCGTGCTTGAAGCGGTCGGCGATGATGTCCTCGCCGATCCCCGCGGTGACCACGAACGCGCCGATATAGTCCGGCATGCCCGATGCGCGAGGCGCGATAAAATCCGACAGCGCGGCATTGCGGCGGCCTTCGCGTTTTTCCAGTTGCTGGCGCAGCGTGTGAAAGGTCGCGATCTCGGCTTCGCGGGCCTCGTCGGCATAAACCGCGATATCGTCGCCGACCGCATTGGCCGGCCAGAAGCCGATGGTGGCCTGCGCCTTGAACCATCTCTCGTTGACAATGCGATCGAGCATGCTGCGGGCGTCGTCATAGAGCGAGCGCGCCACCTCGCCGACCTTGGGATCGTCGAGAATCGCCGGAAAACGTCCGGTCAGCTCCCAGGTCTGGAAGAACGGCGTCCAGTCGATGTAATCGGCGAGTTCGGCGAGGTCGTAATCGCAGAACGTTCGGATGCCGAAGAAAGTCGGCTTCTTCGGCGGGTTGCTGGCAAAATCGATCTGCAGCGCATTGGCGCGGGCATTGGCCAGGGCCAGGCGTTTCTTGTCGGCCTGGGCGCGGAAATGCGCCGCCGAGATCCTGGCATAATCGGCCCGCACCTCGGCGGCGTAGGCCTCGCGCCGCTCCGGCGCGAGCAGCGCCGACGCCACGCCGACGGCGCGGCTCGCGTCATTGACATGCACCACCGGGCCGCCGCGGTAATTCGGGTCAATCTTGACCGCGGTATGCACCCGGCTGGTGGTGGCGCCGCCGATCAGAAGCGGTAGCTTCAAACCCAGCCGCTCCAGTTCGCCCGCCATAAAGCCCATCTCGTCGAGCGACGGCGTGATCAGGCCGGACAGGCCGATGATATCGGCGCCCTCGGCTCTCGCGGTCTCGATGATCCTGGTCGCCGGCACCATGACGCCGAGGTCAATCACCTCGAAATTGTTACATTGCAGCACGATGCCGACAATGTTCTTGCCGATGTCGTGGACGTCGCCCTTGACGGTGGCGAGCACGATCTTGCCGGCGGAGCTGCGGCCGCTGGAGGCTGTGCCGTTGGCGAGGTTGCGCGCCTTTTCCTCCTCCATGAACGGCATCAGATAGGCCACCGCCTGCTTCATCACCCGCGCCGATTTGACCACTTGCGGCAAAAACATT
>JBDTKD010000147.1:0-12448 GCA_039935515.1 Bradyrhizobium sp. | reverse complement strand
CGGTCCTGCCAGCCCGGACCATCCGCCTGGAAGTGTTCGAGAACGTCCTGATCGATCCGCAGCGAAACCAGTTCCTTCATGCCTGGAAGCGCGGTCTTTACGGCCGGCGCTTCCGGTACCTTGGTCGTGCTTCGCTTGAACGCCGCTTCCGCTTCGGTGCGGGCATCGTTCAGGGTTCGTGGACGTCGCGGTTGATCCGGCACGGCTAGATTCCTTCAAACAAGACGGTCGACAAATAGCGTTCCGAGAACGAGGGCACCACCGCGAGGATGGTCTTGCCGCTGGCTTCGGGCCGCCGTCCGATGCGAAGCGCTGCGGCGATCGCCGCGCCGGAGGAAATGCCGCCGGCAATGCCCTCGCTGCGCGCCAGCGCGCGCGAGGTTTCGATCGCAGTGGCGCTGTCGATCCTGACGACCTCGTCGATCACCGAGCGGTCGAGGATTTCGGGAATGAACCCTGCGCCGATTCCCTGGATCTTGTGCGGCGAATGCTGGCCTCCGGACAGCACCGGACTTTCCTCGGGCTCGACGGCGACGATCCGCAGCAACGGTTTGCGCGGCCTCAGCACCTGCCCGACCCCGGTAATGGTGCCGCCGGTGCCGACCCCCGCCACGAAGTAGTCGATATTGCCGCCGGTGTCGTTCCAGATTTCCTCCGCCGTGGTGCGGCGATGGATCTCGGGATTGGCGAGATTCTTGAACTGCTGCGGCATGACCGCATTCGGCGTGGTACGTACCAGTTCCTCGGCGGTAGCGATCGAGCCCTTCATGCCATGGGCCGCCGGCGTCAGCACGATCTCGGCACCGAAAAATGCCAGCATCTTGCGCCGCTCGATCGACATCGATTCCGGCATCACGAGCTTCAGCCGATAGCCGCGCGACGCGGCAACGAACGCCAATGCGATCCCGGTATTTCCGGAGGTCGGCTCGATCAGCACGGTGTCGGCATTGATTACGCCGGCCTTCTCCATCGCGACAATCATCGCCGCGCCAATACGGTCCTTCACGCTTCCGGCCGGATTGAAATATTCCAGCTTGGCGAGAATGGCCGCATGCACGCCGTGCTGTTGCGGCAATCTGCGCAGCCGGACGACCGGCGTGTCGCCGACGGCCTCGACGATACTGTCGAAGATCCGGCCGCGACCGGGACGGTGCACTGCACGCGCGGCAGTCGGCGCATCCATGACAAGCTCCTGCAGTGGTTGTGGCAGCAATGTGTGTGGAATTTGCGGCTCTCCTCCATAGGGGCAGCGCGTGCGCGCATACAAGCCAGAATCCGCGCGAACAAATCATTGCGATGCAAACGGGCGCGACGGCTGATCGCGTGACATGAAGCCGCATTCCTGAAGCCGAGTCGGCGAGCAAAGCCCCATCCGGCGAGCCGCCGACGATCCCATCCTGCCACTACTTGATGCGGCGCATCATCGACCAGCACCGAAACTACTAGAGAATATGAGACGTGGCAGCAGCGATTGTGCGCTGCGGCAGCGAAATGCCCCTGGCGTTGTGCACAAACATTTCTGTGAACGGCCCATCTGGATTGGCGACAATCGATCCTGTGAACGGAATAATCAACAAACCAACGCATTTGTGTTGCGACATCGTCAAACAAACCGGTGTATAAGTTGGCACAGTGCAAAGCCAAGGTTCAGATCGCAAGGAGGTCACGATGGCAGCAATTGCTGAAGTCCTGTCGACCGTCGCGTCTAACCCCGAGCCGCGTGGATGTGATTTGCCAGCCTGCCCGGTTTGCGCGGACTCAATGGTGGCCGCGGAAGCGTCCGCCTATCTCTCCGACAATTTCATCAGCTATCTCTGGACCTGTGACACCTGCGGTTACGGTTTCGTGACCAAGCATTCGCTCAAACGATTTGCCTGCAACTAGTCGCGGGGCTTGAGCAAACCGCGTTGGGAAAGGGTCTAGCGCGGCCCGATATCGCCTTTCGCCCATCCGGCACGGGTGTTGTCGCAAAAGCTTTCAAATCTGCCATGCGAAACCGCGTCACGGGCGTCGTGCATCAGGCGCTGGTAGTAGGCGACATTGATTTCCGACAGCAGCATTGCGCCCAGCGTCTCACCCGCTTTCACGAGATGATGCAGATAGGCGCGTGAGCAGTTGCGCGTCGACGGCCACGCGCTTTGCTCGTCGAGCGGCCGCGGATCGTCGGCATGGCGGGCGTTGCGCAGATTGATCTGGCCGAACCGCGTGAACGCCACGCCGTGCCGGCCGTTGCGGGTCGGCATGACACAATCGAACATGTCGACGCCGCGCGCCACCGCCTCCAGCAGGTCTTCGGGCGTGCCGACGCCCATCAGGTATCTCGGACGATCCTGCGGCAGGATCGGGACGACCTCGTCGATCATCGCAAGCATCACCGATTGCGGTTCACCGACCGCAAGGCCTCCGATCGCGTAGCCATGAAACCCGAGATCGACCAGGCTCCGCGCGCTGGCCTGGCGCAGTTCCGGCACGTCGCCGCCCTGGGCGATGCCGAACAGCATGTATCCCGGCGGCGCCGTCTCGAACGCGCGCTTGCTGCGCTCCGCCCAGCGTAACGACAATTGCATGGCCCGCTCGATGTCGCCGCGCTCCGCCGGCAGCCGCACGCATTCGTCCATCTGCATCGCGATGTCGGCGCCAAGCAGCCGCTGCACTTCGATCGAACGTTCCGGCGACAATTCGATCCCGGCCCCGTCGATGTGCGAGCGAAAGGTGACGGCGTTTTCACTGACCTTGCGCAGCGCCGACAGTGACATGACCTGGAAGCCGCCCGAGTCGGTCAGCATCGGGCCCTGCCAGCCGGTAAAGGCCTGCAGGCCGCCGAGCGCGGCAATGCGCTCGGCGCCCGGTCGCAACATCAAATGGTAGGTATTGCCAAGCACGAGATCGGCGCCGGCGTCGCGCACCTCGCGCCAGTGCAGTCCCTTCATCGCGCCGGCGGTGCCGACCGGGATGAAAGCCGGCGTCCGCACCGGCCCATGCGGCGTCGTCAGCAGGCCGGTGCGGGCGTGGCCGTCGCGTCCCAGCAATTCGAAATGACTGGCGATCGTCATCCGCCCGACTTAGCACGAAACAGCAGGCAGGCGTCGCCATAGGAATAGAACCGGTAGCCGCTCTCGATCGCGTGGGCATAGGCCCGTTTCATGGTCTCGAGGCCGCTGAACGCCGATACCAGCATGAACAGCGTCGAGCGCGGCAGATGAAAATTGGTCACGAGGATATCGACCGCACGAAAGCGGTAACCCGGCGTGATGAAGATATCGGTTTCGCCGGCGAACGGCTCGATCATGCCATCCTCTGCCGTGGCGCTTTCCAAAAGCCGCAGCGAGGTGGTGCCGACGGCGGCGATCCGGGCACCTTCCGCCCGTGCCGCATTGAGCGCGTCGGCGGCCTGGCGGGAGATGACGCCCCATTCGGCGTGCATCCGATGGCCGGCGGTGTCATCCGCCTTGACCGGCAGAAAAGTTCCGGCTCCGACATGCAGCGTGATCCGGTGAATCCCGACGCCACGGTCGCGCAAGGCCTGCTCCAGCGCCGGCGTGAAATGCAATCCCGCGGTCGGCGCGGCAACCGCTCCCTCATGGACTGCAAACATGGTCTGGTAGTCGGCAACATCACGCTCGTCGGCTTCGCGCTTCGAGGCGATATAGGGTGGCAGCGGCGGCGCACCAAGATCGGCGATGGCCTGGTCGAGAGTCGGTCCGTGAAATGAGAACGACAGCGTGATCTCGCCATCGTCGCCCTTGTGCTCGACCTCGGCGTCGAGATGGCCGAGCAGACAGACCCTGCCCTCATTGCCGAAGCGCACCACATCGCCCCGCGACAGTTTCTTCGCGGGCCTCACCAGCGCCCGCCAGCGCGAGCCGTCGAGACGTTTGATCAGGGTCGCCTCGATCCTCGGCTCGGTCTGCCGGCCGAGGCGGCGGCCGCTGAGCTGCGCCGAGATCACCCTGGTATCGTTCACCACGAGCTGATCGCCGGGCTCCAGCCATTGCGGAAGATCCGAAACAACGCGGTCGCGCCAAACCGCGTCGGGCTGCACGACCAGCATCCGTGCGGAATCGCGCGGGCTCGCCGGACGCAGCGCGATGCGATCCGGTGGGAGTTCGAAATCGAACAGATCGGTGCGCATGGCGCGATGCGCTCCAGCATTGAATGACGGTTTTGACCTCAGGCCGCGTCGGCCGCCATGTGCGCCTTGACGATCTTGTCCGGATTCTTCACCGGCTCGCCGCGCTTGATCTTGTCGACGTTGTCCATCCCCTCGGTGACCTTGCCCCACACCGTGTACTGGTTGTTCAGGAACGATGCGTCGTCGAAGCAGATGAAGAACTGGCTGTCGGCGGAATCCGGGCTGCCGGCACGCGCCATCGAGGTGGTACCGCGGACATGCGGCTCCCGGTTGAATTCGGCCTTGAGTTTCTTGCCGGAGCCGCCGGTGCCGGTGCCCTGCGGACACCCGGTCTGCGCCATGAATCCCTCGATCACGCGGTGAAACACGATGCCGTCGTAAAAGCCTTCGCGCACCAGCTCCTTGATCCGCGCGACGTGGCCTGGGGCAAGGTCAGGCCGCATCTCGATCGTGACGGGCCCCTGCGTGGTTTCGAGGATCAGAGTATTTTCGGTAACAGCCATGCTCTCTTCTCTGTCGGTTGGAGGGAAGGTTTGCGATTGCGGAACCGGACCGCGAACGGATGGCCGGCCACGGCCCCGGCCATGCCCTGCGTAAATGGCATCGGCGTGCACCGTTGCAATGTCTCCATCACGGCGATGCGGTAGAGCAGCCGGTCATTATCGGTCGCCTGTGCCGATTCATAGGTAATTTTCGGGTGGCCGAAGATGTTGCCGTCCCGGTTGAAGCTGACGATCACGGTAATGTCCATGTCCGGGTTGGCGCGCCCTGGCGGTGGCGGCCTCCAGCAGGTGCGCAGCCTTGCGAACACGTCCTTGATGGTGTCGACTTGGGCCGGCTGGCCCTGTGCCGGCGCGATCAGGAACGGCAGCAAGAGCGCTGCGGCTAACCAGGGCAATGGCCGGCGCAACACAGCCATCGCTCACTTGATGTCGGATGCGACCTGCACCTTCACCATCTTGTCGGGATCAGTGACGGTGCCGCCTGCCGAGCCCGGCGGCGCTTTCTTGAGCTTGTCGACCACATCCATCCCCGACACCACCTCGCCGACCACGGTGTACTGGCCGTCGAGGCTCGCACCGTCGGCGAACATGATGAAGAACTGCGAGTTCGCGCTGTCGACGCTGTCGCCGCGCCGCGCCATGCCGACGATCCCGCGCTTGAAGTGAACGCTGGAGAATTCCTGCTTCAGGTTCGGATATTTCGATCCGCCGGTGCCGTTGAAGTTCTGGCCGTCTCCGGTCTGCGCCATGAAGCCATCCATCACCCGATGGAACGGCACGTTGTTGTAGAAGCCGTCGCGCGCGAGTTGCTTGAGCCGTTCGGCATGCTTGGGCGCCAGATCGGTCCGCAACTTGATGACGATGCGGCCCTTGGTGGTGTCGATGACTATCGCATTCTGCTTGTCCAGATTGGCGGGCAGCGGCTGGGCGATCGCGGGGGCCGCGCAGACCAGCGCGACGATGACGGCGAGGACTCGGATCATGAAAACTCCGGATTGAGGGGAAGCCGGCTTCTGTCTTGGCTAACCAGCGAGTTTGGCTTTGAGACTGGCGGCGACCAATGGCGGCACGAACGCCGAGACATCGCCGCCCATGGTTGCGATTTGGCGTACCAGTGTGGCGGTGATCGGGCGGACCGAAGCCGAGGCCGGAACGAACACCGTATGGACCTCCGGCGCCATGGTCTCGTTCATGCCGGCAATCTGCATCTCGTAGTCGAGATCGGTGCCGTCGCGCAGGCCGCGGATCATGACGGTCGCGCCGTTCTGCCGCGCCGCAGTGACGGTGAGGTTGTCATAGGTCGTGCAAGCGAGGGCGCAACCCGCGCTGGCGGCGACCGGCTCGAACACGCTCTGCGCCATGTCCAGCCGTTCCGCGATCGAAAACAGCGGCTTTTTGCCGGGATGGATGCCGATCGCAACAATCAGCCGGTCGCAGAGGCCGACGGCATGCCGGACCACGTCCAGATGGCCGTTGGTGACGGGGTCGAAGGAGCCGGGATACAGCGCGGTGCGGGGCATACCCCCCTCTACCGCGCCCCGGGCAACCCCGCAAGCGTGCCGGGTTCCCGGCCTTTCGGGCAAAACTCGCGACTTTATTTTGGGTCGGCTCCTGAACCAGTTGCGGGGTCGCCGCGTCTCCTCTGCAAGCCGACAATGTTTCTTCCCGCGAACTGCGACGAAACAAAACTCCGGCGGGATGAAACCATTTTCCGCGTTTGCGAAGACATCCGGAAACCCGCCTTGGTTATCAATCCGACAACGAAACGGGCCGCAAAGGCCCAATGACAGGGGACCGTCATGATCAAGGCTCTTTCCGCCGTCGCCATTGCTGCGTTTGTCGCCGCCGCCCTCACCATCCTTCCCGGTTTTGCTCCGCAGGTCGAAGCGAGCGTGCCGCAGGCCCTCGCCAAGGGTGACCGGCTGGATGTTCGCCCGCTCGGCCGTGACTGCTCGCAGCAGGCCTGGCCCAATTTCGAAGCCTCCTGCCTGCGCGCCGTCGGCACCAAGGCGGTGATCCGGCAGGCCCGGCTGGTGACCGCAGACCGCACGCAATAGAGCGGCGTCACAATCTCATCGACGTAATCCGATGGTAATTTGCAGCAGGGCGTCGCAGACTGGCGTCTGACCATGCCCGCCACGCCCGTCGCCGATTCAATCAAATCCGCCGGCCTGCCAGTCACGGCAACGATCGGGGCCCTGGGCGTCGTCTATGGCGACATCGGCACCAGCCCGCTCTATGCGCTGAAGCAAGCGGCCACGGCCGCCGCCCATGGCGGGGCGGTCACGTCACAGGCTGTGCTCGGGGTGGCGTCGCTGATCCTGTGGGCGCTGATCCTGATCATCTCGATCAAATACGCGCTCTTGATCATGCGCGCCGACAACCGCGGCGAAGGCGGCATCGTCGCGCTGCTGGCGCTGCTGTCGGCGCGCAACGCCCGACCCGGAACGTGACGGGCGCAGCTTCTGGTCGTCGGGCTCGTCGGCGCCGCCCTGCTCTACGGCGACGGCGCGATCACGCCGGCGATCTCGGTGCTGAGCGCGATCGAGGGCCTCAAGGTCGATGCGCCGTCGCTGGCGCCAGTCGTGGTGCCCGTGACCATCGTCATCCTGATCGGCCTGTTCCTGATGCAGAAGCAGGGCACCGGGGTCATCGGGCAGATCTTCGGGCCGGTAATGGTCGGCTGGTTCGCCATTCTCGCCGCGCTCGGTATCCACGGCATTATCAAGGCGCCGGCCGTGCTGGCCGCGCTGAGCCCGCTTTGCGCCTTCGACTTCCTGATCCACCAGGATTTCCATATCAGCTTCGCCATCCTCGGCGCGGCCTTCCTGGCGGTCACCGGCGGTGAAGCGATGTACGCCGACATGGGTCATTTCGGACGGGTGCCGATCCGGCTCGCCTGGTTCGCCGTTGCGCTGCCGGCGCTGGTGCTGAATTACTTTGGGCAGGCGGCGCTGCTCATCACCGATCCGACCGCGATCGACAATCCCTTCTATCAGCTCGCACCCGACTGGATGCAATATCCGCTGGTCGCGCTTGCGGCGATTGCCACCGTGATCGCGTCGCAGGCGATCATTTCGGGCGTGTTTTCTCTGACCCAGCAATCGATCCAGCTCGGCTTTCTGCCGCGCATGCACATCAAGCACACCACCAGCCACGCCATCGGCCAGATCTATGTGCCGCTGGTGAACTGGCTGCTCGCCGCAGCGACGCTCGGGGCCGTGATCGGCTTCGGCACTTCGGACGCGCTGGCCGGCGCCTATGGCATCGCGGTGTCGCTGCTGATGGCCATCACGACACTGCTGGCGGCTCTGGTCGCGATCCAGTGGGGGTACTCGCCGCTGATCGTCGTCGCCGTGAACGGTTTTTTCCTGATCATCGATTGCATTTTCTTTGCCGCGAACTCGACCAAGCTGTTCGAGGGCGGCTGGTTCCCGCTGCTGCTCGCGACCGCCGTGGCGTTCCTGATGCTGACCTGGCGAAGCGGCGTCAGACTGGTCGAACGGGCGCGCGGCGCGCTGCGGCAACCGGAAGAAGACCTGATCGAGACCGCGGTCAGCCGGTGCCATGCGCGGCTGTCCGGGACGGCCGTCTTCCTGGCGTCGGTGCCAAACGGCGTACCGCTGGCCCTGACGCAATTCGTCAAGCATAATCATTGCCTGCACCAGCGTGTGGTACTGGTGACGGTGCTGATCGAAGAATCCCCGCGCATCGCGGAAGAGGATCGCGCCGAGGTGATCGAGGTCATACCGGGGATAACACGCGTCATCCTGCATTACGGCTTCATGCAGTACCCGACGATCTATCAGGGACTGACGCTCGCCTGCCGGCAGGGCAAGCTGCCGGGCATCGACCTCACCGACATCACCTATTACATCGGCCGCGAGACCATCATTCCCAGCGAGGACGTTCCGGGCATGTGGGTGTGGCGCGAGTCGGTGTTCGCCTTCCTGCAACGCAACGCCGAGCGTTCCGCCGCGTTCTTCGGGCTGCCGACCCGGCAGGTGGTCGAGTTCGGCACCGAGATCGAGATTTGAGGGCACCTCGCCATTCCGGGATGCGCCGACTGAACTCGGGTTTACCCGAGTTCAGCAAATACGATTGTCCAAGTCGGCAACAGCCGGCTTGGATGGCGCCGGCCCGGAATCCATACTCCCGATGGTGGTTATGGATTCCGGGCTCGTGCTTCGCACGCCCCGGAATGACGGCTACCCCCCGTTGCCGTTCTCGCCGTTTTCTCCGTCATCGCCGATATGCTCGACCGACACCACATGTTCGTCTTCGGCGGTGTCGAACACGATGACGCCCTGGGTGGAGCGGCCAGCGATCCGGATGCCTTCGACCGGACAGCGGATCAACTGGCCCTTGTCGGTCACCAGCATGATCTGGTCACTGTCCTCGACCGGGAATGACGCCACCAGCTTGCCATTGCGGCCATTGACCGACATCGCGACAATGCCCTTGCCGCCGCGCCCGGTGGTCCGGTACTCGAACGACGACGAGCGCTTGCCAAAGCCGTTTTCGCTGATGGTCAACACGAATTGCTCGCTGGCGGACATCTCGACATAGCGCTGCTCGCCAAGCTCGATGGCGCCGGAGGCATCCTCGCCGTCGGTTCCCGCCTCTTCCTCGACCCCGCCGCGCCGTACCGCATTGGCGTGACGCAGATAGGCGGCGCGCTCGTCGGCATCGGCGTCCATGTGGCGCAGGATGGTGAGCGAGATCAGTTTATCGTTTCCAGGCAGCGCGATGCCGCGCACACCCATCGAGGTGCGGCCCTGGAACACCCGCACGTCGGTGACGGGGAAGCGGATGCACTGGCCGCCGGCGGCGGTCAGCAGCACGTCGTCGCGCTCGGTGCAGATCTGCACATCGACAATCGCCTCGGCGTCATCGAGTTTCATGGCGATGATGCCCGAACGTCTGACGTCGACGAAGTCCGACAATTTGTTGCGGCGGACGTTGCCGCCGGTGGTTGCGAACATCACGTCGAAATTGCCCCAGGAGGACTCGTCCTCGGGCAGCGGCATGATGGTGGTGATCCGCTCGCCCTGCTCCAGCGGCAGGATGTTGATCAGCGCCTTGCCGCGCGCGTTCGGCGCCGCCATCGGCAGCCGCCACACCTTTTCCTTGTAGACCTGGCCGCGCGAGGAGAAGAACAGCACCGGGGTGTGGGTCGAGGCCACGAACAGCCGGCTGACGAAATCCTCGTCGCGGGTCTGCATCCCCGCCCGGCCCTTGCCGCCGCGGCGCTGGGCACGATAGGCCGACAGCGGCACGCGCTTGACGTAGCCGGCATGCGAGACCGTGACCACCATGTCTTCGCGCTGGATCAGGTCCTCGTCTTCGACTTCGCCTTCCTGCTCGATGATCACCGTCTTTCGCGGGGTCGCAAATTCGGATTTGACCTCCGCCAGCTCGGTCTTGATGATCGCCTGGACGCGGGCTCGGGAGCGCAGGATATCCAGATAGTCGTTGATCTCCAGCGCCAGTTTGTCGAGCTCTTCGGAGATTTCCTCGCGTCCGAGCGCGGTGAGCCGCTGCAGGCGGAGGTCGAGGATGGCCTTCGCCTGTTCCATCGACAGCCGGGCGGTGCCGTCCTCGGCAAGCCGATGACGCGGATCGTCGATCAGCGTCATCATCGCCGCCACGTCCCTTGCCGCCCAGTCGCGCGACATCAGGGTTTCGCGCGCGCTATTGGGATCGGGCGAGGTCCGGATCACGCGGATGACCTCGTCGATATTGGCGACCGCGATGGCGAGACCGACCAGGATATGGGCGCGGTCGCGGGCCTTGTTGAGCAGGAACTTGGTCCGCCGGGTGACCACCTGCTCGCGGAAGGCGACGAACAGCGTCAGCAGGTCCTTCAAATTCATCAATTGCGGCCGGCCGGCGTCGAGCGCCACCATGTTGGCGCCGAAATTGGTCTGCAGCGGCGTGAACCGGTAGAGCTGGTTCAGCACCACGTCCGGAACCGCATCGCGCTTCAGCTCGACCACGACGCGAAACCCGTCGCGGTCGGATTCGTCGCGCAGATCGGCAATGCCCTCGATCTTCTTCTCGCGGACCAGTTCGGCGATGCGTTCGACCATGGTGGCCTTGTTCACCTGGTAGGGAATTTCCGAGATGATGATGGCTTCGCGGTCCTTGCGGATGGTGTCGATCGTCACCTTGCCGCGCATCACGACCGAGCCGCGACCGAGATGATAGGCCGAGCGGATGCCCTGGCGGCCGAGGATGATGCCGCCGGTGGGGAAATCCGGTCCCGGAATGATGTTGATGAGCTCATCGATGGTCAGCGCGGGATCGTCGATCAGCGCGACGCAGGCGTCGATCACTTCGCCGAGATTGTGCGGCGGAATGTTGGTGGCCATGCCGACGGCGATACCGCCGGCGCCGTTGACCAGCAGGTTCGGGAATTTCGCCGGCAGAACCGTCGGCTCGCGATCGCGATTGTCGTAATTGGCCTGGAAATCGACGGTATCCTGGTCGATATCGTCGAGCAGGTGTTGCGCGATCTTGGTCAGGCGGGATTCGGTATAACGCATCGCGGCGGCCATATCGCCGTCCACCGAGCCGAAATTGCCCTGCCCGTCGATCAGCGGCACGCGCATGGAGAAGTCCTGCGCCAGGCGGACCAGCGCATCGTAGACCGACTGGTCGCCGTGGGGATGGTACTTGCCGATCACATCGCCGACGGTGCGCGCCGACTTGTTATAGGACTTGTTCCAGACGAACCCGTTCTCATGCATCGCATACAGAATGCGGCGATGCACGGGCTTGAGGCCGTCGCGCGCGTCCGGCAACGCGCGCGCCACGATCACGCTCATGGCGTAGTCGAGGTAGGAGCGTTTCATCTCGTCAAGGATGGATACGGGACGAATATCCGAGGGCGCCGGCGGCTCTCCGGGCTTCGTATCTTCAGGGTCAGACAAAGGGGGATTCCGGTCAGTTTTGGCTCAGGAATCATATAGCGTATGAGGGGTCTTCAAACCACCCCTAACCGTCCCCCGCGCGTGGTTTTTCCCTTCGTTTTTCCAGAGACTTACGTGGGCCGCGGGATTTTCGCCGCGGACCCCGAACCGGCGCCGGCAACCGTCCTTGCGGAGGCATTTCCGGGGGTCGAAAATCCGCTCCCGCAAAGCCTGCCCGGGGCGGATTTTCAATGCCCGAACACGACAGCGTGCATGATCCGCCGCGGCAGCAACCGAACAGGCTTTAGAACGGAATATCGTCGTCCATGTCGCTGTTGCGGGCGCCTGCGGCAGCGACCGCGCGGCGCGGCGCACCCGACGATCCACTGGCGCCGAAGTCGCCGGTGGAATCGTCGGAGCCAACTCCGCCGCCCCCGCCACTACGGCCATCAAGCATGGTGAGATTCGAATTGAATCCCTGCAGCACGACTTCGGTTGAATATTTTTCGACGCCGCCCTGGTCGGTCCATTTGCGGGTCTGCAACTGACCCTCGATGTAAACCTTGGCGCCCTTTTTCAGGTACTGCTCGGCCACCTTGCAGAGGCCTTCGTTGAAAATCACGACCCGATGCCACTCGGTCTTTTCCTTGCGTTCGCCGGTCGCCTTGTCGCGCCAGTTCTCGGAGGTCGCGACGCTGAGGTTTGCAATCGGCCGCCCGTCCTGGGTGCGCCGGATTTCCGGATCCTTGCCGAGATTTCCGACCAAAATCACCTTGTTCACGCTTCCCGCCATCGCCGCTCTCCACTCTCGTCAATTACTGAATTGGTCCGATTACTGAATTGGCCCGGCACCCGGCCATTGGCCTGAGCTCGTCGCCTTCGTATCCCGCGCAACAATC
>JBDTKD010000146.1:0-3765 GCA_039935515.1 Bradyrhizobium sp. | reverse complement strand
GCACCTCGTATTTGGTGGGCTTGCCGAGACTCGGCATCGCGCGAGCGACCCAGTCGGCGGTCCAGCCGATCAGCCGCTCGGTATCGACGATCGGCAAGCCGAACAATTCGACCGCCCGCGAGGTATCGGTGATCCAGGCCGTCGGCTGTTCGCTGCCGACAAGGATCGGGTCGCCGCCGAGCCGGGCCGCGAGATCGCGCACCGCGAAAATCTGGTGGCCGCTGACATTGATCGGCGAGGTCGGCGTATCGCAATGCGCGAGGCAGCGCAGTGCGCGCGCGGAGGCGTCGCCCTGCCAGATGAAATTGACATGGCCAAGGCTGACGTCGATCGGCTGGCCGAGAGCGATCCTGGTCGCGATGTCGTGCAGCACGCCGTAGCGCATGTCGATCGCGTAATTCAGCCGGAACAGGCGGCCGGGCGTGGCAAATCTGCGCGAGAAATATTCGAACATGCGCTCGCGCCCGACGCAGGATTGCGCGTATTCGCCGGGCGGATCGGGTGGCACGCTCTCGTCGGCGCCGTTGCCAGCAACCGGCACGAACGGATAGACGCAGCCGGTCGAGAATGCCACGATCCGCGAGCCGGCAAAGGCCTGCGCGACCAGCGCGGGGACATGGGCGTTCATCGCCCAGGTCAGCGACAGGTCGCCCTCGGCGCCGAACTTGCGGCCGGCCATGAACACGATGTTCTGCGATTTCGGCAGCGCCTCGATCGCGGCTTCATCCAGCAGATCGCAGTTGATGGTCTCGATACCTCGGGCCTGCAACCAGGTCTTTGCGCCTGCGTCGCTGAAGCGCGCGACGCCGATGATGCGACGGCCGGGCAGGGCGGCCTTGGCAAGGCCGGCGAGGGTCGGACCCATCTTGCCGGCGACGCCGAGGATCATGATGTCGCCGTCGACCTTGCCGAGATCGTCGATCAGCGCCTGGCTCGGACGGCACAACAGCTCGTCAAGCGCCGCCACATCGGCAATGGTTTCCGGCAGATTGTCGCGCGTCAGCAGCATGTGTTGCCCTTCGATCTCTATTGCAGCCGCACATCCCTGACCACGAATAGCCGTTCGAGCCCAAGCACAAGACCGTAAAGTGCGACGCCGAGGATGGTCAGAAGCACCACCGCCATGACCATCGCCGGGGTGTCGAGCGAGGACTGCACCTGGATCATCAGATAGCCGAGCCCGCGATCCGACGCGATGAACTCGCCGACGATGGCGCCGGCGACCGCGAGAATGGCGCCGACCTTCATGCCGGAGAACACGTAAGGCAGCGCGCCGGGAAGCTGGATCTTGCGAAACAGCGTCCAGCGCGAGCCGCGCAGCGACTTCACGAGATCGAGCAGATCGGGCTCGACTTCGCTCAGTCCGCGCGCCGTCGTCAGCAGGATCGGGAAAAAGCAGATGCTGAAGGCGATCAGGATGTTCGGAAAGATGCCGTAGCTGAACCAGACGATCACCAGCGGGCCGAGTGCCACTTTCGGGATCATGTTCAGGGTGACGAACAGCGGCAGCAGCAACAGGCCCGACAGCGGCGACCAGCAGAACAGCACCGCCAGCGTCACGCCGACGGCAGCGCCCAGCGCGAAGCCGCCGAGGATTTCCGCGGCCGTGACCGCGAGGTTGGAAAGCCAGGCATATTTCGCCGAACCGAGCGTCGCGACCGCGGCGAGCGGCGAGGGCAGGATGAATTTGGGCACATGGAACGCGTCGACCGCAACCTGCCACAGCACGAGCACGGCGAGATGCACGATCAGGATGATCGCAAGCGATCGAGCCGAACGCGTCCCGTCACCAGGCACTTGGTCAATCTCCCGTTCGAGGCCCCGCGGCCTGCCGGCGCCGATCCGGCCAATCTATCGTGACGCCGCAAAACTTTCAACCATCCGGTTGATTAACACCTCATGGCCGCAGCGCCTGCATCACCAGATCGACCACGTGCCTGCGGCGGGCGCGCCGCGCGGCCGGGCTGCTCAGATCGGTGCCGAAGATCGCCGACAGGGTCGGCGTGTTGGAGAAGAAGAAATAGCTCAGGCCGGCGATCGAGATATAGAGATGCACCGGATTGACGCCCTTGCGGAAGCATCCGGTGCGGACGCCTTGCCGCAGGATCTTCGAGACCAGGCTGACCAGCGGCGAATGCATGTCCTCGAGCTTCATCGACGCACGCACATGGCTGGCGCCGTGGCGGTTTTCGTCATTGAGCAGCAGGATGAAATCCGGGTGCCGCGCGAGGTGATCGAACGAACTCTCGATCAGTTTCCGGATCGCCCGTTCGGGCGGCAATCCCTCGAGGTTGAGCTTGCGCTCCTGGGTCCGGATTTCCTCGTATACCCATTCCAGTACCGCCAAATAGAGCGCGTCCTTGTCGCCGAAATAGTGATACACGAGCTGCTTGTTGACGCCTGCGCGCGCCGCGATTTCGTCGACCCTGGCTCCGGCGAGCCCGCTGCGGGCGAACTCACGCCGCGCCGCCGCCAGCAGCTTGCCGCGGGTGGCAACCGGATCGCGCCGCTGCCGCCTCATACTATCGGATCGTCGCCCAGGCATTTCCAACCAGACAGTTGACAATTCGATCGGTCCCTTGTTGCATTGGTAGCGGTACGGACGTGCAACGGCAAGGCCGTCGGCCGCAAACGTGGAGAGCTGCCATGAAAGGCTTGAGGATTGCGGGACTGGCGCTCGCGGTGTCCACTCTTGCCTGGTCGGCGCTTGGCCTGCCTGCCGCTGCCGCCGAGTCCGTCAATCTGGTCCTGAACTGGACGCCCACCGCGGATCATTCGCCGTTCTATTACGCCAAGGCGCAAGGCTGGTACGAACAGGCCGGCATCGATCTCAATATCGAAGTCGGCAGGGGGTCGGGAGTATCCGCGCTGAAGGTCGGCTCCGGCGGCTCGCCGTTCGGGATCGCGGACCTCGCGACCATGCTGGTGGCGCGCAGCAAGGGCGCCGATGTCGTGGCGCTGATGAGCATCTACGCCAACACCGGACAGACATTCTACTGGCTGAAGAGCTATGGCGTTAACGGCGTCAAGGACTTTCCCGGCCACAAGATCGGCAATCCGCCGGGTGACGCCTCGCGGGTGATGTGGCCGGCCTTCGCCAAGGCGGCAGGGATCGCGCCGGACTCGGTCAGCTTTGTCAATGTCGGACCTACCGCCAAGATCGCGGCGCTGAAAAGCCACGCCGTCGATATCATCAGCGATTTCTACAACGAGCACGATCTGAAGGTGATCGAGTTCGGCAGCGATCTCGGGTTTCTGAACTGGAAGGACATCGGCCTCAATCCCTACGGCAACTCGCTGATCGTCAACGGCGCGTTTCTGCAGAAGAACCCGAAGCTCGCCGCGGATTTTGTGCGGATCAGCCAGAAGGCATTTGCCGCCTGTGTCGCCGATGTCACCCCATGCCTGAAGGCCCTGCTCGATCAGGTCTCCGGCCTCGACAAGGAAAACCAGCAGCGGCAGTGGGAGCGCATCAAGTTCCTGATGACCGATCAGTTCACCACGACCAGGGCGCTCGGTTGGATCGACGACGCGCGCATGAAAAAGGACTACGAACTGGTGCAGACCTATCTCGGCATGGAAAAGCCGTTCGCGGTGGAAAGCGCGTTCACCACCAAGCTGCTCGACACCTCGATCAAGATGGATGCGAGCAAGGTCAAGAAGTGAGATGCGTCTGGTAAATTTGGGGTCTAATACTAAACCCTCATGGTGAGGAGCGCGGCCTCGCCGCGCGTCTCGAACCACGAGGCCCGGCTTCATCCTTCG